>NZ_JARAYQ010000025.1:0-57574 GCF_033794505.1 Streptomyces sp. MB09-01
GGGGTGGTGGGGGTGATCAGGAGGGTGGCGCGGCCCGCGTCGGTGTCCCGGAGATGGCGGAGCGCGGCGGCCGCCGCGTTCGGCGAGGACACCGCCAGGGCGTCGGCCGCCGCGCCCAGCGCAGCGGCCACGGCGGCTTCGTAGCCCGGGGTCACGGTCAGCCGCTCCGCCGCCGGCCCGAGCAGCCCGGCCAGCTTCTCGCGCGCCGCGAGCAGCGCCCCCGTACCGTCCTTGCGGCGCAGCCCGAGCCCGAGCGCGTCCCGCCGCGCCGACACCGCCGCCCGCGAGCGCTCCGCCCCGGACAGCGCGTCGCGCGCCGCGGACAGGGCCGCCTCGGCCGCCGCCAGCTCGGCGCGCGCGGCCTCGTGGTCCGCGTCCGCCGACGGCTCGTCCAGCCCGCCGACCTCCTCCGCCAGCGCCTCGTACTCCGCCTGCGCTGCAGCGGCCCGGGACTGCGCCGCGTCCCGCGCCGCGACGAGCCGGTCGATCTCGGCCTGCGCCGCGCCCGCGCGGGAGCGGGCCGCGCCGAGCCGCCCCGTCAGCCGGGCCAGTCCCTCGCGCCGGTCGGCGATGGCCCGCGCGGCGTCCCGCAGCCGCCGCTCCTCCTCGGCCAGCGCCCGCTCCAGCTCGGCCCGGTGCTCGGCCGTGTCCTCGAGCGCCCGCGAGGCCGCCTCCAGGGCCGCGGTCAGTTCCGCCTCCTGCTCGCGGATCCGCGCGGCCTCCCGCTCCATGTCCTCGGGGTCGCGGCCGCGCCGTTCGTCCTCCACCGGCGCGGTCGCGCTCTTCACCCGCGCGTCCGCCAGGGACGCGGTGCCCCGTACCCGTTCGGCGAGCTGCGACAGCTCGTACCAGGTCTGCTGCGCCCGCTGCAGCCGCGGCGCGAGCTCCCGTACCGCCTCCTCCAGCTCCGCCTCGCGCCGCAGCGCGAGCGCCAGCTGGGCCTCGGCCGCTTCCTTGCGCTCCTTGAGGGCCGCCTCGTCCGCGATCTCCGCGTCGAGCGCCCGCCGCAGCGTGACGAGGTCGTCGGCGAGCAGCCGCAGCCGCGCGTCGCGCAGGTCCGCCTGGATCACGGCGGCCCGCCGGGCGACCGCGGCCTGCCGTCCCAGGGGTTTGAGCTGGCGGCGCAGCTCGTCGTTGAGGTCCTGTACGCGCGCGAGGTTGGCCTGCATCGCGTCGAGCTTCCGCAGCGCCTTCTCCTTGCGCTTGCGGTGCTTCAGTACGCCCGCCGCCTCCTCGATGAAGGCGCGGCGGCCCATGGGATCGGCGTGCAGGACGGAGTCCAGCTGGCCCTGGCCGACGATGACGTGCATCTCGCGGCCGATGCCGGAGTCGGAGAGCAGCTCCTGGATGTCCAGCAGCCGGCAGGTGTCACCGTTGATCTGGTACTCGCTGCTGCCGCCGCGGAACATGATCCGGGTGATGGTGACTTCGGCGTAGTCGATGGGGAGCGCGCCGTCGGAGTTGTCGATCGTCAGCGACACCTCGGCGCGTCCGAGCGGCGGCCGTCCGGTGGTCCCGGCGAAGATGACGTCTTCCATCTTCCCGCCGCGCAGGGACTTGGCCCCTTGTTCCCCCATGACCCAGGACAGCGCGTCCACCACATTGGACTTGCCCGAGCCGTTCGGACCCACGACGCAGGTGATGCCGGGTTCGAACCGCAAGGTGGTGGCGGAGGCGAAGGATTTGAAGCCACGCAGGGTCAGGGACTTGAGGTGCACGCCGCCGGACTCTACCTTTCACGTTCGGTTTCACCCATGAAGGTGCAGGGCACGACTGACGCTAGAGGCATCACGCCCCCCACCTGGCCCTCTGGGACCGTGGCACGGAGGCCCGAGGGGGCGGAGGGGGAGGTCCAAGAAAGAAGGGACGCCGAAGCGTCCCTTGCAGATCAAACGGGGCTGGAGTCGAGCGACGAATGAGCGCGGATCAGGTGAGCGCAGGCTCCGCCTGGGGTACGTCGATGTCGATGCGGTCCAGCAGCGAGTCTCCGTCGTGCTGAGCGGCGGCCGCGTTCAGCGCGTCATTTTCAGACTGAATCCGTACGAGCTCGGACTCGAGGTCCTGGACGCGCTGCTGAAGCCGTCGCATCTCGGCGAGGAGTCGCGGATCGGAACCGCCGACGTAACCGAGAAGCGCCTTTGCCATGATGGATGGTCCTCCACACTGAGTGACCGACCGAAGCGGTGTGGGTCGTGAGGGAATCGCACCCGCGGATGTCCGGCAGCGACTGACAGTCACTGCGCTTACTACTGCCAACACTGCCAAACAGCTCAGGGTGCGCGGGGCTTCCAGCGTCTCACCAAAAAGTTTGACGGTCAACACGATCACGCCCCGTATCGGCGGGCGCCCCGGCCCCAGCAGGGGGTGTGGAGATCATCCTCATCTCCGAGCCTTCCACGGATCGCCCCCGTCGGCAACGCGTCGGCGACGAATGCGCAGTTCCGACCATGTGCGGACGAGCGGGGGTGTGATGAGTGCATGATCAGCCGATCGGTCACCGCATCCCGAATCCGTCGTAGCCACCGCGCGGTGTGCCCCAGATCTCTGTCACTCCGTCCACCCGGCCGGGCGTGTCGGCGGAGCGCAGCCAGTCGAGAAGCCGGTGGCAATTCTCACGTTGACCTTCGGCGACCACCTGTACTCGCCCGTCGTCGAGGTTGGATGCGAAGCCGACGACCCCGCCGATCTCCAGGGCGTTCTCCCTGGTGAACCAGCGGAAGCCGACTCCCTGCACACGGCCGCGCACCCAGGCGGTCAGACGGACATCTTCATTCATGCGTGAACGCTAACGGGGCGATGACTTTCCGGACACATCGCCCCCTGGCCCCATGGCGTACAGTCGCGCAGCAACGAACTCACCCATTTGGGTGCGTAAGGGATGATCTTGATCCGGCAAGGAAGGGCTCGACAGCGATGGGACGTCACCGACTCCCCGCCGCGCCACACAGCGGCGGCAAGCGCGGCACCGTCCTGCGCACCGGCCTCCTCGGCGTCTCGGTGGCCGTGGTCCTCGGCACGGCGGCCGTCACCACCGGCACGGTGCCGGTCGGCAGCTCGTTCCCCTATGTGGGCGTCAGCGGTACGGGTGCCGCCGGCACGCCGGAGGCCAAGGCCAAGGCTTCGCCCACCCCGGACCCCGCACTGGAGCAGCAGGGCGGCCTCGCCAGCCTGTCGGGCCGCGCCGCCGCGGGCGCCGGCTCCGGCTCCCCCTCCAGGACCCCGGCGACTTCGCCGTCGCCTTCGGCCTCACCCTCCCCGTCGGCCTCGCCGAGCCCCTCCGTGTCCGCCTCCCCGAGCGCCCAGCCGAGCACGTCGCCCCCGGCCACGCCCGCTCCCGCCCACAAGGCTCCGGAGAAGAAGCCGGTTCCGGCGCCCTCGAAGCCCGTTCCGGCACCCTCGAAGCCGGTCGCGGCGCCCTCGAAGCCCGTTCCGGCACCCTCGAAGCCGGTCGCGGCGCCCTCGAAGCCCGTTCCGGCACCCTCGAAGCCGGTCGCGGCGCCCTCGACGCCGGCCGCCCCCGCGGCCCGGCCGGACCTGGACGGCCACTCCTCCGAGGAGGACGCCGTGGTGACCCTGGTGAACCAGGAGCGCGCGATGGCCGGGTGCGGTCCCGTCCGGGCCAATCCGCCGCTCGCGGCGCTGGCCGGGGCCTTCAGCAAGGACATGGCCACCCGGGGCTTCTTCAGCCACGACGACCCCGACGGCAGCAGCCCGTGGGACCGCGCCGCCAAGGCCGGCCTCTCCGGCCTCGGCGGCGAGAACATCGCGCGCGGCCAGGGCGACGCCGAGGCCGTGATGAAGGCCTGGATGAACAGCCCGGGCCACAAGGCGAACATCCTCAACTGCGAGTTCCGCACGCTGGGCGTCGGCGCCCACTTCGCCGCCGGCGGCCCCTGGTGGACCCAGGACTTCGGCTTCTAGAGCCGACGGCCACGGTCAGCCGCACGCTGCGGCCGCCGGCTGCCGGGACGACCGCTGGGGGCTCAGGCTCCGGCCGCCGCCAGGGCCGCGCGGCCCGCGATGACGATGCGGGTCTGCTCGGCGACGCGGCGGCCCAGGTGCTCGGCGGTCGCGATGTCGGCCTTGTGGACGGCGTCCGCGCCCTCGTCGGAGTTGCTCTGGGCGGCGGCGCCGGCGAAGACGCCGAGGCGGTTGAGGTCGTTCTCGGAGGCGGTGCTGCTGTTCCAGCCCGGCTTCAGGCCCAGGTTGACCCAGCTCATGCCGTGCTGGGCGGCAAGGATCTGGAAGAACTGCAGGGTGTGCAGCTTGTCGCCGCTCTTGGACGCGGAGTTCGTGAAGCCGGCGGCCACCTTGTTCTGCCATACGTCGCCGAACCAGCGCTTCGAGGTGGCCTCCGCGAACACGTGGAAGGCGCCGGAAGCGGTGCCCATGTAGGTCGGGGACCCGAAGACGATCGCGTCGGAGGCGTCGAGCAGCTCCCACTGCGCGTCGTCGATCTCGTCGACCTTGATCAGATGGACGGTCGCCCCGGCGTCGGCCGCGCCGCTGCGGACGGCCTCGGCGACGACGGCGGTGTGGCCGTAGCCGGAGTGGTAGGCGATCGAGACGACGGGGGTGTACGCGATACCGGACAAGGTGGTTCTCTCCCTCGGAAGACTCCCTCCGCCGCACGGACGTGGTGCGGAGGAGCAGGACTGTGACGACACCAAGAGAAGCACTAACTTTTAGAAAGCGCAATCCCCGAGTTAGCGCTGCAGGGGAGTACGCTCTTCACATGGAGACCCCTGTCCGCACAGAAGCCGCCGACACCGAGCAACCGTTCGACGTGTTCGCGCGTGCCTGCCCGTCCCGCGAGACCCTGGAACACGTCACCGGCCGCTGGGGCAGCCTCACCGTGGGCGCCCTGCGCGAAGGCCCGTGCCGTTTCAACGAACTGCGCCGCCGGGTGGAGGGCGTGAGCGAGAAGATGCTCTCCCAGACCCTGCACGCGCTGGAGCGCGACGGCATAGTCCACCGCGAGGCGCAGCCGACGAATCCGCCGCGCGTCGACTACGAGCTGACCCCGCTCGGCATCGAGGTCGCGGACCGACTGCTCTCGCTCATCCACTGCCTGGAGGGCAACATGCCGGCGGTGCTCTCCGCCCGGACGTCCTACGACGCCACGCGCGGCGGCCGCTGACAGCGCGGACAGAAGTAGCTCGACCTGTTCATCCAGGGGCGCCGGCGCATCGGCGTACCGCAGCGGCGGCAGGGCTCGTCCTCGCGCCCGTAGGCATCGAGCGAGCGGTCGAAGTACCCCGACTCGCCGTTCACGTTGACGTACAGGCTGTCGAAGCTGGTGCCGCCGACGGCGAGGGCCGCGTTCATGACGTCCCGGACATGGCCGAGGAGTTCCGCGCTCCGGGGGCGCGTGAGGTTGGCGGTGGGGCGCTCGTAGTGCAGCCTCGCGCGCCACAGCGCCTCGTCGGCGTAGATGTTGCCGACCCCGCTGACCAGGGACTGGTCCAGCAGCGCCCGCTTGACGGTGGTCCGCTTGGCACGCAGGGCGAGGTGGTACGCCCCCTCGTCGAAGAGGGGGTCGAGCGGGTCCCGGGCGATGTGCGCGATGACGTCCGGCAGCCCGTCGGCCGTGTTGTCGTGCAGCGAGAGCCCGCCGAAGGTCCGCTGGTCCACGAAGCGCAGCTCCGTCCCGGCGTCGTCGTCGAACCGCACCCGGATACGCAGGTGCTTCTCGTCGGGGGCGTCCTGCGGCTGCACGAGCAGCTGCCCGCTCATCCCCAGGTGCCCGAGCACGGACAGGTCCCGGCCCTCCAGCGGCAGCCACAGGTACTTCCCGCGCCGCTGCGGCACTCCGACGGTCTCGCCGCGCAGCCGCGCCGCGAAGTCGGCGCCGCCGCCCGGATGGCGCCGTACCGCCCGCGGGTGCAGGACCTCGACGGCCTCGACGGTCCGCCCGGCCACCCAGCGCTCCAGCCCCCGCCGCACGACTTCGACTTCGGGCAGCTCGGGCACGGTATACCTCCGGGGGGTGCGGATCTGGGCGCTCCCGGCGAGCGTACTGGCCCCCGGAAACGGAATCGCCCGCCCCTGCGAGGCAGGGGCGGGCGGGGAAATCCGGAAGGAAGGGTCAGGCGTCCGGCACCGGGTCGGCGGCCGTCGCCGCCCCGCCGTCCTCGGACCCGGCCGAAGCCGGGACCTCGGCCGGAGCGGCGGCGGCCACGGCCGCCGCCGCGATCCGCTCGTCCGCCGCGGTGCGGATTCCGCGCCATGCGGACTCCGCAGCCTGCTGTTCCGCTTCCTTCTTGCTGCGGCCGGTGCCGGTGCCGTACGAGACACCACCGACGCGAGCGGCAGCAGTGAAGGTCTTCTCGTGGTCCGGACCGGTCTCGGTGACCAGATATTCCGGTACGCCAAGACCTTCGGCCGCCGTGAGCTCCTGGAGACTGGTCTTCCAGTCCAGGCCGGCCCCGAGGTTCGAGGACTTCTCGATGAGCGGGTCGAAGAGCCGGTGAACCAGCTCCGAGGCCGCGTCGAGGCCCTGGTCGAGGTAGACCGCGCCGATCACCGCTTCAAGGGTGTCGGCGAGGATGGAGGCCTTGTCCCGGCCGCCCGTGCCCTCTTCGCCCCGGCCGAGCCGGATGAAGGAGCCGAGTTCGAGGCCGCGCCCGACCTCCGCCAGTGCGCGCGAGTTGACCACCGCGGCCCGAAGCTTGGCCAGCTGGCCTTCGGGGAGATCGGGGTGGGTCGTGTACAGCGTGTCCGTGACCACCAGGCCCAACACGGAGTCCCCGAGGAACTCCAGCCGTTCGTTGGTGGGCAGACCGCCGTTCTCGTACGCGTACGAGCGGTGGGTCAGTGCACGCACCAGAAGGGCGGACTCGAGTTGATACCCGAGCCGCCCTTCCAGAAGCGTGTGGGACGAGGCCGCGTTGTTACTGTCTGCCTGCTTCTCAGCGTTGGACAGCTCAGACATTGCGCCTCTCACCAGCCGCTCAGACCTCGAGGACCTGGCGCTTGTTGTAGGTGCCGCAGCTCGGGCACGCAATGTGCTGGAGCTTCGGCTCCTGGCAACGCTCACACGAAACCAGGGTGGGGACCGCAGCCTTCCACTGCGACCGGCGGTGGCGCGTGTTGCTGCGCGACATCTTCCGCTTCGGAACAGCCACGGCTACTTCTCCTGCTTCTCGGCGGCGCCCTGAACTCCGTCAGAGGCAGTGCCGCTCATGTTGTCCTTCTCGTCGTCCTGATCGGTCACGACGAGTCCTTGCAATGCCGCCCAACGGATGTCGACGGCGTCATGGTGGTGGTCCGGGTCGTCGTTCAGGCTGAGCCCGCAATCGGGGCACAGTCCGAGACAGTCCTCCCGGCACACCGGCTGCATGGGCAGTGCGAGCACCACCACATCCCGCAGCACGGGTTCGAGGTCGAACAAACCGTCCTCGAGGAAGAGCGTGTCCTCGTCGTCCTCGGCGTCGTCGGCCGGTTCCGCCTTGGAGCGGCTCCGGTCGTCGGCGTCAGGGTACGAGAACATCTCCTGGAAGTCCGCCTTGAGCTCACGCTCGACGGACTCCAGACACCTTACGCACTCCCCCACGGCCGACGCACGGGCGGTGCCTGTGACAAGCACCCCTTCCATGACCGACTCCAGGCGGAGGCTGAGCTTCACCGGGGCGCCTTCCGGCACTCCGATGACGCCGACGAGACCGAAGTCCGCCGGTGCCGCGATCTCACGGGACAGCCGCTGCATGGCACCAGGACGCCGACCCAGCTCGTGCGTGTCGAACACGAGGGGGTTGCGGTGGTCGAGGCGGGTATTCAGGGCCGTTCCTGCTTTCACAGATCGCTGAAGATCAAAGACTCCGCCGCGCTAGGGCAGCATGGATCGCGGTGCATACGCGCGACCGAACAGCCAGGATACCCGCAGCGGCGCCCAGCACCCAATCCGGCCCTAGCGCCCCTGTTCGTACTGGCGCAGCTGGTCCAGGTTGATCATGCTCGTGTCGAAGAGGCTGGTCTCGTCGAGCGAGGGCTGCTGGGCCTGCGGCTGCTGCTGGTAGGCCGCATACGGGTCGGGCTGCTGCTGGTAGGCGGCGTACGGGTCCGGCTGCTGCTGGTAGCCGCCGTACGGATCCTGGTAGGCGTACGCGTCCTGCTGGTGCTGCTGCGCGGCGGGCTGCTGGTAGGAGTACGAGTCGTACGCGGGCTCCGCCTGCGCCGGGATCGGCGCCTGCACGTGGAGGGGCTCCGGTTCCGCCAGGCCCGCCAGGAAGTCCGCGTCGCTCGCGGAGCGGGACTGCTGGCCTCCCGCCGCGTCCTGGGTGGCCATGTGCACGCCGAGGTCGTCCGACGGGACCCGGCCCAGCAGCTTCTGCCGGCCGCGGCCCACCGCCTCCAGGGTCTTGGAGAGCACCGCCTCGAAGGTCGCCAGCTTGGTGTCCACGTAGGCGTCCGCCTGCTGCCGCTGCGTCTCGGGATCGTGGCTGCGCTCGGGCGCCTCGTCGTAGTCGGGGTCCCGGTAGCCCTGCCCGTCCAGGCCCGGGCCGCGGCCCAGCAGCTTCTCGCGGCCCCGGTCCACCGAACCGATGGTCTTGGTCAGCACGACCTCGAAGTTCGCGAGCTTGCTGTCGACGTAGTCGTCGGCCTCGGCCCGGATCTCCTCGGCCTCCCGGCGGGCCTCGTCGAGGATCCGGTCCGCCTCCGCCTGCGAACGCCGCGCGATCTCGGTGTCGGAGATCAGCGAACCGCGCTGGTTGTGGGCGGCGTCGATGATCCGCTCCGCCTCCCGGCGGGCCTCCTCGACCATCTGCTCCCGGCCGCCGATGAGCTCCTGAGCCTGCGCGAGCGAGCCGGGGAGCGCCTGGCGCACCTCTTCGAGCTGGGCGAGCAGCTCGGCGCGGTTGATCACGCAGGAGGCCGACATGGGCATGGACCGGGCGCCGCCGACGGCCGCGACGATCTCGTCGAGCTTCTTCTGCACGTCCATGGGGGCTCGCACTCTCTCGGCCTCAGGCGGTTCCTGAGACGGACGGGACGACTGTAAGGCCACCGGACGGGCCCCCGACACTGACTGACGGCCCGTCAGGGACTCAGCGGTTGCGCAGCCGCTCCAGGAGGGCCGTGTGTACGTGCGCCGGCAGCAGGTGGGCGACGTCGCCGCCCCAGGCCGCGACCTCCTTGACCAGCGAGGAGGACAGGAAGCTGTAGGTGGGGTTGGTCGGCACGAACAGCGTCTCGACGCCCGACAGGCCCATGTTCATCTGGGCCATCTGCAGCTCGTAGTCGAAGTCGCTGACGGCGCGCAGCCCCTTGACGATGGCCGGGATGTCCCGCTGCTTGCAGAAGTCGACGAGCAGCCCGTGGAAGGACTCGACCTGGATGTTGCCGTAGTCGGCCGTCGCCTCGCGGATCAGCTCGATCCGCTCCTCGACGGTGAAGAGGCCCTGCTTCGACTGGTTGATCATCACGGCTACGTGCACGACGTCGTAGAGCCTGGAGGCGCGTCCGATGATGTCGAGGTGTCCGTTGGTGATGGGGTCGAAGGACCCCGGACAGACGGCGCGGCGCAACTGAACTCCCTCGTTCATGAGTCTTCGCTGGTGAAGGCGGCGCGGCCGTACCAAAGGGTGCCCTCGCCGTACTTGCGCGACCGGAGCGGCTCGAAGCCCTCGGGCCACGGGAAGGCGCCGCTCCTGGTGCTGCGCTCCACGGTGGCGAGCGCATCGTCCGTGAGCCAGCCATTGGACCGGAGTGTGAGGAGGATCTCCCGGAGATCGCCGCTGTCCACGGCGTACGGCGGGTCCAGGAAGACGATGTCGTACGGGTCCCCGCCCGCCCGGGCCGCCACGATCTGCTCGGCCTTGCCCGCCCGGAACTCCGCGCCGGGCAGGCCCAGCGTCTTGATGTTGTCCCGGATCGCCTTGGCGGCCTTGGCGTCCGCCTCCACGAGCAGGGTGTGGGCCGCGCCGCGGGAGAGGGCCTCCAGGCCGACGGCGCCGGAGCCGCCGTACAGGTCGAGCACCCGGGCCCCTTCGACGCCGTGCAGCGACTCCCAGGTGGAGAACAGGCCTTCGCGCATCCGGTCCGAGGTCGGCCGGGTGCCGGTGCCGGGGGGCACGGCCAGCCGTCGCCCGCCGGCGCTGCCGGCGATCACGCGGGTCATCTGGGGTCCTTCGGTACGGCGGTAGGGGGCGCCGCGGGGCTGCTGCGGCACTCCAACGATAGGTCGTGCCGCTCAGCCCTTCTCCAGGTACTGCTCGCGCTCGGTGTCGAGCAGCGCGTCCAGTGCGGTCCGCAGGCCGGGCAGCCGCTCCAGCGCGGGGTCCTCGGCGACGACGCGGGTGGCCTCCTCCCGGGCCTGGGCGATGACCTCCTCGTCCTCGATGACGGCGAGCATGCGCAGCGAGGAGCGCACGCCCGACTGGGCCTGGCCCAGCACGTCGCCCTCGCGGCGCTGCTCCAGGTCGATCCGGGAGAGTTCGAAGCCGTCGAGGGTGGCGGCGACGGCGGCCAGCCGGGCCCGGGCGGGGCTGGCCTCGTGCATCTCGCTGACCAGCAGGCACAGACCGGGCGCGGAGCCGCGGCCGACGCGGCCGCGCAGCTGGTGGAGCTGGGAGACGCCGAACCGGTCCGCGTCCATGATCACCATGACGGTGGAGTTCGGGACGTTCACCCCGACCTCGATGACGGTGGTGGCGACGAGCACCTTGACCTCGCCCGCGGCGAAGCGCCGCATGACGTCGTCCTTGTCGGCCGGGTCCATCCGGCCGTGCAGCACCTCCACGGACAGCCCGGCGAGCGGGCCGCGCGTCAGCTGCTCGGCGATCTCCAGGACGGCCAGCGGGGGCCGCTTGTCCCCGTCCTCCTCGGCCGCCTTCTTCTTCTTGGGCTCGTCCTCGCCGTCGCCGATGCGGGGACACACCACGTAGGCCTGGTGGCCGTTCTCCACTTCCTCGCGGACCCGTTCCCAGGCCCGGGCGAGGAAGTGCGGCTTGTCCTTGGCGGGCACCACGTGGGTGGCGATCGGCGAGCGCCCGGCGGGGAGCTGGTCGAGGACGGAGGTCTCCAGGTCGCCGAAGACGGTCATGGCGACCGTGCGCGGGATCGGCGTGGCGGTCATCACCAGCAGGTGCGGGGGCTGCTTCCCCTTGGACCTGAGGGCGTCGCGCTGTTCGACGCCGAAGCGGTGCTGTTCGTCCACGACCACCAGCCCGAGGTCGTGGAACTGCACCTTGTCCTCGATCAGCGCGTGCGTGCCGATCACGATCCCGGCCTCGCCGGTGACCAGGTCGAGCAGGGCCTGCCGGCGCGCGGGCATCCCCATGGACCCGGTGAGGAGCACCACCTTGGTGCCCTGGTCGGAGCCGCCGAGCATGCCTCCCTCGGCCAGTTCGCCCATCATCTCGACGATGGAGCGGTGGTGCTGCTGCGCGAGCACCTCGGTGGGCGCGAGCATCGCCGCCTGCCCGCCGGAATCCACGACGGCGAGCATCGCCCGCAGGGCCACCATCGTCTTCCCGCTTCCGACCTCGCCCTGGAGGAGGCGGTGCATGGGGTGGCTGGTGGCCAGGTCGTCGAAGATCTCCTTCGACACGCCCACCTGGCCCTCGGTGAGGGTGAAGGGGAGCTTCGCGTCGAAGGAGTCGAGGAGGCCGCCGGGGGTCGGGCGGCGGGGGACGGCCGGGAGCTGGGAGTCGGCGTGGCGGCGGCGGGCCAGGGCGACCTGCAGGACGAAGGCCTCGTCCCACTTCAGGCGCTGGCGGGCGTCCTCGATGTCGGCCTTGGTGGCCGGCCGGTGGATCTTCAGCAGGGCCTCGGTGAGCGGGACCAGCCCGCGGCCCTCGCGCAGGGCGGGCGGCAGCGGGTCCACGGCCTCCTGGGCGCTGGGCAGCACCGCGTCCACGCATTTGGCGATCTTCCAGGACTCCAGCTTCGCGCAGGCCGGGTAGATCGGGATGAGCTGGTTGGCGAAGGCGGTGGCGGCGTCCCGGTCGGAGGCGTCCGCGCCGAGCGGCTCGTACGCGGGGTGGGCGAGCTGGAGCTTGTGGTTGAACTTGGAGACCTTGCCGGCGAACATCGCGCGGCTGCCGGGCAGCAGCTCCTTGTGCGGCTTGTGGACGCCGGCGCCGAAGAAGACCAGCTGGAGCCGGCCGCTGCCGTCGGTGATGGTCACTTCGAGGCGCTTGCCGCGACCGCCGTTGAAGGTCAGGATCCGGGCGTCGGCGACCTGCGCGACGACGGTCACGTGCTCGTCGATCTGGTCGGCGAGCTCGGCCAGCGAGGTCAGCTCACCGCGCTCGGCGTACCGCCGCGGGTAGTGGTGGAGCAGGTCCAGGGCCGTGTGCAGGCCGAGCTGCTCGGCCAGCACCTTGGCGGTGGCGGGTCCGAGCGTCTTCTTGAGGTCTTCGTCGAGCGCGGGCACGTGTTCCATTGCACACCATGGCGCTGACAAGCCCGCTATTCCACCCCGATGAGGAGCGGCGCCGAGTACCGGCCGCCCCGGTAGGTCACGGTGTCCACGGCCAGGTGGCCGTGCTGGACATAGGCCTCCAGGCGCTCGGCGACCGTGTCCGGCACCTCGGGTCCGAGGACCAGGGTGACGAGTTCGCCGCCGGAGCCGAGCATCCGTTCGAGGACCGCCTCGGCGGTCTCGGCCAGGCCCGAGCCGATCACGGCGACGTCCCCGTCGATGAGGCCGAGCACGTCGCCGGCCTGGCAGATGCCGGCGGAGGTGAAGGACTGCCGTTCGGCGACGGCCAGTTCCCCGTACCGGGTGGCGCCGGCCGCCGCCGTCATGGCGACCACGTCCTCGTCGAAGCTGCCTTCCGGGTCGTGCACGGCGAGGGCGGCCAGCCCCTGGACCGCGGAGCGGGTGGGGATGACGGCCACCCGTACGCCTTCGGCGCGGGCCTGTTCGGCCGCCGCGGCCGCGGCGGCGCGCAGCTCGGACCCGCCCGGCAGCAGGACCACCTCGCGGGCGTGGGCGCGGCGGATGGCGTCGAGCAGTTCGGCGGCGGCGGGGACCTCTCCGGAGCGCACGAGCACGGCGGTCGCTCCGGCCTCCCCGCACAGCCCGGCCAGTCCCTCGCCGGGGACCACGGCGACCACGGCCCGCTGGGCGCGCTCGCCCCGGCCCCGGCGCCGCTCGTCCCCGAAGTGCGTGATCCGTATCCGGTACGGCCGCCCGGCGACGACCCCGGCCTCCACGGCCGCGCCGGGGTCGTCGACGTGCACGTGGACGTTCCACAGCCCGTCGCCGCCGACCACGACCAGGGAGTCGCCCAGCCCGTCGAGCCGTTCTCGCAGTTCGCCGACCGCCGCGTCGGAGGCCTCCAGCAGGTAGATCACCTCGTACGCGGGCCCGTCCTCCTCCTGCTCGCAGGGGTCCGAGGTCTGCGGCACGGGCACGGCGCGGCCCCGCACGGGTTCGGCGGCCGGTTCCTGGCCGGACAGCGCCTGCCACAGGGCCCCGAGTACGGCGACCAGCCCGCACCCCCCGGCGTCGACCACCCCGGCCCGGCCGAGCGCGGCGAGCTGCCCGGGGGTCTCGGCCAGGGCGGCGCGGGCCCCGTCGTAGGCGGCGCGGGCCACGTCCGCGGCGGTCCCGGCGGCGGCTCCGGTGGCCTCGCCGGCCCGCGCCGCGGCGCGGGCGACGGTGAGCATGGTGCCCTCCACCGGGTGCGAGACGGCCGCGTACGCCTCCTCCGCGGCCCGGGTCAGCGCCCGGGCCAGCAGCACACCGGCGCCGCGCTCCCCGGTCCCGCTCGGCCCGGTCCTGCTCGGCCCGGTCCCGCTCGCGCCGGGAGCGACCGCCCCGGGACCGGCCTCCTGGGGTTCACCGGCGAGCACGTCGGCCACTCCGCGCAGCAGCTGCGCCAGGATCGTCCCGGAGTTCCCCCGGGCCCCGACGAGCGCGCCGTGCGCCCAGGCCCGTACGGCGTGCGCCAGGGAGGCGGACGCTGTGCCCTCGGTCACCTTCGCGAAGGCGTCGTCCAGGGCGCGGTCGGCCGATTCGGCGGTGAGGTAGAGGTTGGTGCCGGTGTCCGCGTCGGCGACCGGGTAGACGTTGATCGCGTCGATGTCCTCGCGGGCCCGGCCCAGTGCGGCCAGGGCCAGCGTGCTCCAGGTGCGCACCGCTTCGGCGTCGAGGGTCTGCGGCTCGTGCGGCACCGGGCGTTCCTCCTTGTGCGGGCCAGGGTTCACCGCAGGGTAGCCAAGGTCTGCCCGGGCGTCCGGACCGCGGGGCGGGGGCAGCGGCGGTCATGGTAGTTTTCTTGGACGGACGCAGTCGTTGTATGCTGCTCCGGTTGCCCGATGAGAGTCGGGCCATTCCCCGGCAAACCACTTCAGATCTCTGATTCCGGTGCGCCGGTTTCACTGTAATTGCATCTGAAGTCTTGGAGTGACCTGTGGCTGCCAACTGCGACGTTTGCGCCAAGGGGCCGAGCTTCGGCAACAACATCTCCCACTCGCACCGCCGCACCTCGCGTCGCTGGAACCCGAACATCCAGCGCGTCCGTGCCGTGGTCAATGGGACGCCGAAGCGCCTCAACGCCTGCACCTCGTGCATCAAGGCCGGCAAGGTCTCGCGCTGACGCCTCCCGTCGTAGCGCAGCCCTTTCCGGTTGCCAAAAAGGCCGGTTCACCTCTGGTGAACCGGCCTTTTGCCTTGTCCGGCGGGGCTCAGCGCCACTGCCAGGCGTGATCCACCGGGCCGATGCCCCCGCCGAGCGGGAAGCCGGCGGCGATGGCGCCCGTGACGTACTCCTTGGCGGCCGTGACGGCCTCGGGGACGGCCAGGCCCTTCGCCAGGCCCGCCGCGATGGCGCTGGCGAGGGTGCAGCCCGTGCCGTGGGTGTGCCGGTTGTCGTGGCGGGGGGCGCGAAGCCACCGCTCCTCGGCGCCGTCGGTGAGCAGGTCCACCGCCTCGTCGCCGTGCGCCGCGAGGTGTCCGCCCTTGATCAGCGCCCACCGCGGCCCGTGGCCGAGGATCGCGTCGGCGGCCCGCCGCATGTCGTCCTCGGTCTCCACCAGAACGCCCGTGAGCTGTGCCACTTCGTCCAGGTTGGGCGTGGCCACGGTGGCCCGCGGCAGCAGCTCCTTGCGCACGGCGTCCAGCGCGGAGGCGGCGAGCAGCCGGTCCCCGTGCTTGGAGACGCCCACCGGGTCCACGACGGCCGGGGCGGGGGTGCCGGCGAGCAGTGCCGCCACCGTCTCCACCAGCGCGGCGGAGGAGAGCATCCCGGTCTTCACGGCCTGGACGCCGATGTCGTCCACGACGGCCCGGTACTGGGCCGTGACGGCCTCGGCGGGCAGCTCCCAGGCTCCCCGCACCCCGAGTGAGTTCTGGGCGGTCACGGCGGTCACGACGCTCATTCCGTGCACGCCGAGGGCGAGCATCGTCTTGAGGTCGGCCTGGATGCCCGCGCCGCCGCCGGAGTCGGATCCGGCGACGGTCAGGCACAGCGGCGGTGCGACGCTCACGGCGTGCCCTCCTGGGCGGCCGGGTCGGCCCCGAAGTGGTCCCAGCCGCCGGTGCTGGTCCAGGGCGCCCCGTCCACGGTCACCTGCGGCAGCGCGGAGCGGTTCAGCACCTCGCCGATGACCTTCCAGCGGGCGGGGAGCTTCACGTCGGGCGGGAAGGTCGCCACGATCGCGTGGTCCTCTCCGCCGGTGAGCACCCACTGCAGCGGGTCCACGCCGACGGCCTGCCCGATGTCGTGCATCTGGGTCGGGATGTCGACGGCCCGCGAGTGCAGGTCGATCCGCACCTTGCTGGCCTCGGCGATGTGCCCGAGGTCGGCGATCAGGCCGTCGCTGACGTCGGTCATGGCGGTGGCGCCGAGTCCGGCGGCCGCGGGGCCCGCGTGGTACGGCGGCTCGGGGCGCCGGTGCGCCTCCACGAACGCCCGCGGGGAACGGAAGCCGCGCGAGAGCACGGCGAAGCCGGCGGCGGACCAGCCCAGCCAGCCGGTGACGGCGACGACGTCGCCGGGCTGGGCTCCGGAGCGCAGCACGGGCTCGTGGTTGCGCAGGTCGCCGAGGGCGGTGATGGCGACGGTGATGACGTCGCCGCGGACCACGTCCCCGCCGACGACGGCCGCGCCGGCGACCTGGCACTCGTCGCGGATGCCGTCCATCAGCTCGGTGGGCCAGGTGACCGGGAGTTCGGCGGGCACGACGAGGCCGAGCAGCAGCGCGGTCGGCACCGCGCCCATGGCGGCGATGTCGGCGAGGTTCTGCGCGGCGGCCTTGCGGCCGACGTCGTAGGCCGTGGACCAGTCTCGCCGGAAGTGCCGGCCTTCGAGCAGGATGTCGGTGCTCGCCACGACCCTCCGGTCGGGGGCCGACACCACCGCGGCGTCGTCACCCGGTCCGAGCCGGACCGCCGGGGTGGTGGTGAGCCGTGAGGTGAGCTCCCTGATCAGCCCGAACTCCCCCAGCTCGCCCACAGTGCCCTTCATCGCTGTGCCCCTTCTTGCCCAGTCCGCTTGCGGTCGCGAGCCGTCACAGCTCTGGGTACCGTCAACAGATACGTCAACTTCTGCTCTCCGTACGCCCCGCCGTGCGTGGCGCCGGGCCCGCAGGTCTCCCCGCGGCGCACGGCGACGCGGTACCGTGGCGTCCCTTCTTCCCCCGGCCCCGTCGTTCGTGTGGGGCCCACCCGAAGGTTAGGGGAAATGATCCTCGTGGCCGCCCTGGAGGTTCCGTGGTACAGGCGTACATCCTTATCCAGACCGAGGTGGGCAAGGCGTCGTTCGTCGCCGAGTCCATCGGCCAGATCCCGGGGGTGATCCAGGCCGAGGACGTGACGGGCCCGTACGACGTGATCGTGCGCGCCCAGGCCGACACCGTGGACGAGCTCGGCCGCATGGTCGTGGCCAAGGTCCAGCAGGTGGAGGGGATCACCCGCACCTTGACCTGCCCGGTGGTCCATCTGTAGCCCCCGTCTACTCTTGGCCGGTGATGACCTCTCACCGCCGGCCCCTCCGTGTCCTGGCCCTGCCCGCCGCGCTGGCCCTGCTGGGCCTCGCGGCGTGCTCACCGGGCGGTTCCGAGGCCCGGGTGGATCCGCCGCCCACGCCGCCCGCCGCCATCGGTGAGCTCTGTGCAGCACTGCACGAGGAGCTTCCGGAGACGGTGGCCGGCCTGGAGCGGACCCGGGCCGAACCGGAGTCCGCTCTGACGGCCGCGTGGGGCGGCTCGGCGATCGTACTGCGGTGCGGTGTCCCCAAGCCCCCCGAGATGCTGGACGAGAAGCAGGAGGGCGTCCACGTCAACGACGTCGCCTGGCTGCTGGACAAGCGATCCGACGGGGGGTTCCGTTTCGTCTCCGGGATGCGGAAGGCGTACACGGAGGTCCTGGTCGACAAGGAGCATGCCACGGACGCGGGGATGCTGGTCGGGCTGTCCGCGGCCATCGCCAGGACGGTGCCCGTGGGCTTCTCCTCGTACTGATCTCCCCCGCCCCCGGCGGGAGGTCCGCTCCGATTCACAGCGACCGCCCGCCGGGCATCCCGGCGGGCGGTCGCTGCTCTCTTTCGGTCCTGTCTAGCGCAGTCCGGTGGAGCGGCGCAGGGCGGCCTGGATCAGCCGGTCCACCAGCTCCGGGTACGCGACGCCCGTCTTCTGCCACATCAGCGGGTACATGGAGATCGGCGTGAAGCCCGGCATCGTGTTGATCTCGTTGATGACGAAGGCGCCGTCCTCGGTGAGGAAGAAGTCGGCGCGCACCAGGCCCTCGCAGGACGCGGCCTCGAAGGCCTCGATCGCGAGCCGCTGCACCTCGGCGGTCTGCTCCGGGGTGAGCGGGGCGGGAACGATCCCGGAGGCGGAGTCGATGTACTTCGCCTCGAAGTCGTAGAAGTCGTGGCTGGAGACCGGCGGGATCTCGGCGGGCACGCTGGCGCGCGGCCCGTCCTCGAACTCCAGGACCCCGCACTCGATCTCGCGGCCGCGCAGCAGCGCCTCCACGATGATCTTCGGGTCGTGGCGCCGGGCCTCCTTGACGGCCGCGTCCAGGCCGGAGACGTCGTCGACCTTGGTGATGCCGATGGAGGAGCCGGCCCGGGCGGGCTTGATGAACAGCGGCCAGCCGTGCTCGGCGGCGAAGTCGAGGATCTTCGCCCTGGCGGCGTCCCGGTCGGCTTCCCACTCGCGCGGGCGGATGGTCACGTACGGGCCGACGCGCAGCCCGAAGGAGGTGAACACCCGCTTCATGTAGTCCTTGTCCTGGCCGACGGCCGAGGCGAGGACGCCGGAACCGACGTAGGGGATGCCGGACAGCTCCAGGAGGCCCTGGAGGGTGCCGTCCTCGCCGTACGGGCCGTGCAGGACGGGGAAGACGACGTCGACCTCGCCGAGGGCCTTCGGGACGGCGCCCGGCTCGGTGTAGACGACCTGGCGGCTCGCGGGGTCGACCGAGAGCACGACGGCGCCGTCCTCGGAGTCGGCGAGCTCCTCGACGCTCGGGAGCCGGCGGTCGGCGATGGCCATCCGCTCGGGCTCGTCGGCGGTCAGCGCCCATCGGCCGTCCGTGGTGATGCCGATGGGCAGCACCTCGTACTTGGACCGGTCGATGGAGCGCAGCACGGCGCCCGCCGTGACGACCGAGATGGCGTGTTCCGAGCTGCGGCCGCCGAACACGACGGCCACGCGGGGCTTGCGGCCCTGCTGCTCAGGGGTCTGGGGGAGGTTCTCGCTGCTCATATCGCCACGAGAGTACCCGCTCATGCGTCCGGAATGGAGTCAGCGACGTTCCGGTTTGGCGCTGCGGCCCATCAGTTCCTTCAGCGCGACCAGCGTCGGCTTGCCGTGGTGGACGATGTCCACCACGGTGTCGGTGATGGGCATGTCGACCCCGTGCCGGCGGGCCAGATCGGCCACCGACTGGCAGGACTTGACGCCCTCGGCGGTCTGCCTGGTGACCGCGATGGTCTCCTCCAGGGTCATCCCGCGGCCGAGGTTGGTGCCGAAGGTGTGGTTCCGGGAGAGCGGCGAGGAGCAGGTGGCGACCAGGTCGCCGAGGCCCGCGAGGCCGGAGAAGGTGAGCGGATCGGCGCCCATCGCCACTCCCAGCCGGGTGGCTTCGGCGAGTCCGCGGGTGATGAGCGAGCCCTTGGTGTTGTCGCCCAGGCCCATGCCGTCCGCGATGCCGACGGCGAGGCCGATGACGTTCTTGACGGCGCCGCCGAGCTCGCAGCCGGTGACGTCGGTGCTCGTGTACGGGCGGAAGTACGCGGTGTGGCAGGCGGCCTGGAGGCGCTGCGCCACGCTCTCGTCCACGCAGGCGACGACGGAGGCGGCGGGCTGGCGGGCGGCGATCTCGGCGGCCAGGTTGGGGCCGGTGACCACGGCGATGCGCTCGGCGGGGACCTTGGCCACCTCCTCGATGACCTCGCTCATCCGCTTGGCGGTGCCGAGTTCGATGCCCTTCATGAGGGAGACGAGCACCGTGTCGGGGGCCAGCACCGGGGCCCACGCGGCGAGGTTGTCGCGCAGGGTCTGGGAGGGGATGGCGAGGACGGTGAAGTCGGCGCCCGCCGCGGCCTCGGCCGGGTCGGTGGTGGCCCGGAGGTTCGCGGGGAGTTCGACGTCGGGGAAGTAGTCCGGGTTGGTCCGGCCGGTGTTGATGGCGTCGACCACCTCCTGGCGGCGGCCCCAGAGGGTCACCTCGCATCCGGCGTCGGCGAGCACGATGGCGAAGGCCGTGCCCCAGGAGCCTGTTCCGAAGACGGTCGCCTTCACGGGACGTGTCACTTCTTGCCCTCCCCTGCGGCCTTGCGCCGCTGTTCCGCCCTGGCGTTGCGATGGTCGTACGGCTGCTCGGGCGCGGTCTCTCCCCGCACCTCCTCCAGCAGCCCGGTGATGGCGGCCATGATGACCTCGGTGGCCTCCTTGAGCACGTCCGGGGTGGGATCCCGGTCGTAGAAGGCGGAGAGGTCGACCGGCGGTCCGGCGAGCACCTGGAGGGTCTTGCGCGGGAAGAGCCGGACCTTGTTCTCCTTGGCGTACGGCGGCATCGCGAGGTTCGCACCCCACTGGGCCACCGGAATGACGGGCGCCTTGGTGATCAGCGCGACACGGGCGGCGCCGGTCTTGCCGGCCATGGGCCACATGTCGGGGTCCCTGGTCAGGGTGCCTTCCGGGTAAAAGGCCACGCATTCGCCGCGCTCGATCGCGTCCACCGCGGCCCGGAATGCGTCCAGGGCGTTGGTGCTCTCCCGGTAGACGGGGATCTGGCCGGAGCCGCGCAGGATCGACCCGACAATAGGGACCTTGAAGAGGCCGGCCTTCGCGAGCAATCGGGGTACGCGGCCGGTGTTGTACTGGAAGTGCGCGTAGGAGAGCGGGTCCAGATACGAGTTGTGATTGACGGCGGTGATAAATCCGCCCTCGGCCGGAATGTGCTCCATTCCCCGCCAGTCCCGCTTGAAGAGCACTACCAGCGGCGGTTTTGCGATGACCGCCGCCAGGCGGTACCAGAAGCCGATTCTGCGGCGGGACACTCGGACACCTTTCCTCTGGACCGGGGGGCGGTGGTGCCTCCCGGCGGTGGCTGGGGAAGCTTGGGCACCTCGTCGGCCGGACAAGTGTCGCCCCGGGCCCGGTCTCTGTCGAGAACACCGTACGCCCCGCTCACGCCACCGGGCTCCCGGGTCGCCCGGGCGAAGGCGACAATGAGCCGACACATGACCCGGCCATGACCCGACCATGGTCCGGGGTCGGGCCGGAGCGCACCGGAGGGAAGGGGTCCGTCACGAACGCCGTCTGGAGTCTGGTGGTCCCTCTGAAGCCCCTGGCGGTGGCCAAGAGCCGTCTCGCGGCGGCGGTGGGCGCTTCCCGTCCGGGGCTCGCACTGGCCTTCGCCCAGGACACCGTCGCGGGGGCCCTGGCCTGCGCGGCGGTCGCGGATGTGGTGGTCGTCACGGACGACGCGGCGGCCGGTGCGGAACTGTCCCGGCTGGGGGCGCGGATCGTGCCGGACGCCCCGGCGGCCGGACTCAACGCGGCGCTGGCCCACGGGGCGCGGGCAGCGCGGTCGGGGCGGCCCGGTGCCGCGGTGGCCGCGATGAACGCCGATCTGCCGGCGCTGCGGCCCCCCGAATTGCTACGCGTGCTCGAAAACGCCTCGGCATTTCCCCGGGCATTTCTGGCGGATGCGGCCGGAATCGGGACGACCTTGCTTTCCGCTGCGCCGGACGTGGAATTGGCCCCCTCCTTCGGCGGGCCGTCACGGGCCAGGCATTCGGCCTCGGGGGCGGTGGAAATCGCCCTGGCGGGCGTCGACAGCGTGCGCCGGGACGTGGACACCGCGGCGGATCTGCGGACGGCGCTCACCCTCGGGGTGGGGCGTCACACGGCCCGATACAGTGCCGGTATGCAGGCGACCGCGTACACGTACGACTCCCAGACCCGCAGCGGCAGTGTGCTGCTGGACGACGGCACCCCGGTGCCCTTCGAGGCCCCGGCGTTCGACGCGGGCGGCCTGCGGCTGCTGCGGCCCGGGCAGCGGGTCCGGATCGAGACGGACGGCGAGGGCGCCGGCCTGCGGATCACCCTGGTGACGCTGCAGACCTTCTGACCTTCGGCCCCTTCCGGCCTTCTGACCTGCGACTGAACGCACCGCGGGCCGGCTTCCCCCTGCTGGGGAAGCCGGCCCGGCGTGTGTGACCCCTACCCCTACTTGTTGCGGGCCGTGGTCTTCTTCGCGGTGGCCTTGCGCGTCGCCGTCTTCTTGGCGGGCGCCTTCGTCGCGGCGGTGACCTTCTTGGCCGCCGGGGCGGTCTTCTTCGCGGCGGCGGTGGTCTTCTTCGCCGCGGGCGCGGCCTTCTTGGCGGTGGCGGTCGCCTTCTTGGCGGTGGCCGTGGCCTTCTTGGTCGTGGCCGTGCTCTTCACCGCAGCCTTCTTGGCGGTCGCGGTGGTCTTCTTGGCGGTGACCTTCTTTGCGACCGCGGTCTTTGCCGCCGCCTTCTTGGCAGTGGTGGCCTTCTTCGCGGCGGCCTTCTTGACCGTCGCGGAGGCGCCACCGGTGAGGCTGCCCTTGGGCGCCTTCTTCACCGACACTTCGCCGCCCTTCGGCAGCTTCTTGGTGCCGCTGACCAGGTCCTTGAAGCCCTGGCCGGCGCGGAATCGGGGTACCGAGGTCTTCTTGACCCGGACGCGCTCTCCCGTCTGCGGGTTGCGGGCGTAACGGGCCGGACGGTCGACCTTCTCGAACGAGCCGAAGCCCGTGACCGAGACCCGGTCGCCCGCGACGGTAGCGCGGACGATCGCGTCCAGTACCGCGTCGACAGCATCCGCGGCCTGCTGGCGGCCGCCCAGCTTGTCGGCAATCGCTTCTACGAGCTGCGCCTTGTTCACGTCTTCCCCTTCGGAGACTTCGCCAGAACGAATGTGTTCAAGCTTATTTCGCACGTTAGGCGGATATATACCGCAAATCAAACACGAAACGGGCTAATCACCCTAGTGCCGCAACGCTGGAGGCCGTTACGGAGTTCCTTCGCATCAGTCGCCTTCAGGGAATCGACCCTCGTCGAGGTCCTTCATCAACCTGTCCAGGCGCCTTGCCGCATCGGCGAGATCATGCTTCGCCGCGGCCGTGACGACCAACAGCTTCCGGGACAGCGCCATCCTTACGCCCTCCGGGACTTGCAGTGAGCGCACCCGTGTGTGTGCTTCTTTCAGCCGGTCCGCGACGAGTTCGTAGAGCTCGAGTTGACTGTCGCGTTCCATGCACAGATTGTGCCATCTGGGGCGAGTTGTCGCCTCACGGGGCCTCAACAAACGGCTGTGCCCCCCGCCGGAAGGCGGGGGGCACAGTGTTGTCGATGTGATCACCCGGGGGTGAATAAGCGCTGATCAGGCAGGAATCAGGCCTGAATCGTGCGCGGCTTGAAGGCGGGGCGGGCGCTTTCGTACGAAGCGATGTCCGCTTCGTTCTGAAGGGTGAGCGAGATGTCGTCCAGACCCTCCAGCAGACGCCAGCGGGCGTTGTCGTCGAGTTCGAACTCCGCGACGACGCCTTCCGCTCGCACCTGGCGGTCGACCAGGTCGACCGTGATCTCGGCGGTGGGGTCGGCCTCGGTCAGCTTCCACAGCTGCTCGACGGTCTCCTGCGGGAGCACGACCGTCAGCAGACCGTTCTTCAGCGAGTTCCCGCGGAAGATGTCGGCGAAGCGGGAGGAGATGACCGTCTTGAAGCCGAAGTTCTGCAGGGCCCAGACGGCGTGCTCGCGCGAGGAACCGGTACCGAAATCGGGGCCGGCGACCAGCACGGTCGCACCGGCGCGCTCCGGGCGGTTCGTGACGAACTCCGGGTCCTTGCGCCAGGCCTCGAAGAGCCCGTCCTCGAACCCGTCACGGGTGATCTTCTTCAGCCAGTGGGCCGGGATGATCTGGTCGGTGTCGACGTTGCTGCGGCGCAGCGGGACGGCCCGGCCGGTGTGGGTGGTGAAGGCTTCCATGGTTCAGACTCCGGCGGTCGCGTCGGCGGCGGACAGGTCGGCGGGCGAGGCCAGATGGCCCAGCACCGCGGTGGCGGCGGCCACCTGCGGGGAGACCAGGTGGGTGCGCCCGCCCTTGCCCTGCCGGCCCTCGAAGTTGCGGTTGGAGGTGGACGCGGAGCGTTCACCGGGCGCCAGTTGGTCGGGGTTCATGCCCAGACACATCGAACAGCCCGCGTGCCGCCATTCGGCGCCGGCCTCCTTGAAGACCGTGTCCAGGCCCTCTTCCACGGCCTGCAGGGCGACGCGGACCGAGCCCGGGACGACCAGCATCCGTACCCCGTCGGCGACTTTGCGGCCCTCGATGATCCCGGCGACGGCGCGCAGGTCCTCGATGCGGCCGTTGGTGCAGGAACCTACGAAGACGGTGTCGACCTTGATGTCGCGCAGCGGCTGCCCGGCGGTCAACCCCATGTACTCCAGGGCCTTTTCGGCGGCCAGGCGCTCCGAAGCGTCCTCGTACGAAGCCGGGTCGGGGACGTCGGCCGACAGCGGCGCGCCCTGGCCCGGGTTGGTGCCCCAGGTGACGAACGGGGACAGCGTGGTGCCGTCGATGACGACCTCCGCGTCGAAGACCGCGTCGTCGTCGGTGCGCAGGGTCTTCCAGTACGCGACCGCCGCGTGCCAGTCCTCGCCCTCGGGCGCGTGGTCGCGGCCCTGCAGGTAGTCGAAGGTGGTCTGGTCCGGCGCGATCATGCCCGCGCGGGCGCCGGCCTCGATCGACATGTTGCAGATGGTCATGCGGGCTTCCATCGAGAGCTGCTCGATGGCCTCGCCGCGGTACTCCAGGATGTAGCCCTGGCCACCGCCGGTGCCGATCTTGGCGATGATCGCCAGGATCAGGTCCTTCGCGGTGACCCCCTCGGCCAGTGCGCCGGTGACGGTGATCGCCATCGTCTTCGGGCGGGCCAGCGGCAGCGTCTGCGTCGCCAGCACGTGCTCGACCTGGCTCGTGCCGATGCCGAAGGCCAGCGCGCCGAAGGCGCCGTGCGTGGAGGTGTGCGAGTCACCGCAGACCACGGTGGTGCCGGGCTGGGTCAGACCCAGCTGCGGTCCCACGACGTGGACGACGCCCTGCTCGACGTCGCCCAGCGAGTGCAGGCGGACGCCGAACTCGGCGCAGTTCTTGCGCAGCGTCTCCAGCTGGGCCCGGGAGACCGGGTCCGCGATCGGCTTGTCGATGTCGAGGGTGGGGGTGTTGTGGTCCTCGGTCGCGATGGTGAGGTCGAGGCGTCGGACCTTGCGGCCGGCCTGACGCAGGCCCTCGAAGGCCTGCGGGCTGGTCACCTCGTGCAGCAGGTGCAGATCAATGAAGAGGAGGTCGGGCTCGCCTTCGGCGCGCCGGACGACATGGTCGTCCCAGACCTTCTCCGCGAGTGTCCTACCCATCGCTTTCCCTCCGGCCGGCCGGTTGTGCCGGCGCTTCATAGAGATCTTGTGCGCCGCATCGTCCGTACCCCACGTCCTGGACGACGGCTCGGACCCAGTGGTTCGTGGACCCGCACATACAGACTCGCTGGTTCTTGGAAAAATTGAACTTGCGTTTCACAGTGTGAGACGCGAATATCGTTTCATGGACAACTCTAGCGGCGTCGGCGTTCTCGACAAGGCAGCTCTGGTACTGAGCGCACTGGAGTCCGGTCCGGCCACCCTCGCCGGGCTGGTCGCGGCGACAGGGCTCGCACGACCCACGGCACATCGCCTTGCCGTGGCACTGGAACACCACCGGATGGTGGCGAGGGACATGCAGGGCCGGTTCATCCTCGGTCCGCGGCTGGCGGAGCTCGCCGCCGCGGCCGGCGAGGACCGCCTGCTGGCCACGGCGGGACCGGTACTCACCCACCTCCGTGACGTGACGGGCGAGAGCGCGCAGCTCTACCGCCGTCAGGGAGACATGCGCATCTGCGTGGCGGCCGCGGAGCGGCTGTCGGGCCTCCGGGACACCGTCCCGGTGGGCTCGACGCTCCCGATGAAGGCCGGCTCGGCGGCGCAGATCCTGATGGCCTGGGAGGAGCCCGAGCGGCTCCACCGCGGTCTGCAGGGCGCGCGCTTCACGGCGACGGCGCTCTCGGGCGTACGGCGCCGCGGCTGGGCGCAGTCGATCGGCGAGCGGGAGCCCGGCGTGGCCTCCGTCTCGGCGCCGGTGCGCGGGCCGTCGAACCGCGTGGTGGCCTCCGTGTCGGTCTCCGGGCCGATCGAGCGGCTGACCCGCCACCCGGGCCGGATGCACGCCCAGGCCGTCATCGACGCGGCCGCACGCCTCACGGAGGCCCTGCGCCGCTCCGGCTGAGCACCTCCCGGCCCGAAGGCCTTCCCCTGTCCGTCCCCCGGGTCCGGGGGCGCGTACGACGCCGCACACGTCCGAACACGCGCCTCCGGGACCGCACTTACATCCGCGCTCACGACCGCGTGGAGGCAAAGCGAAGAGGCCCTCCGCGATGAACGCGGAGGGCCTCTTCGATGCGTACCCCCGACCGGATTCGAACCGGCGCTACCGCCTTGAGAGGGCGGCGTGCTAGGCCGCTACACAACGGGGGCTAGCTGGTGCTGCTGTTACTGCGCTGGGCTACCAGGACTCGAACCTAGAATAAGGGAACCAGAAACCCTCGTGTTGCCAATTACACTATAGCCCAAAGTGGTCTAGACCAGACCAGTACCCCCGACCGGATTCGAACCGGCGCTACCGCCTTGAGAGGGCGGCGTGCTAGGCCGCTACACAACGGGGGCCCTAGCGATCCTGCATCAAGACGTCCGGGTGCGACCCTGGAGATCTCGCGGGAAGGATCTGTACCCCCGACCGGATTCGAACCGGCGCTACCGCCTTGAGAGGGCGGCGTGCTAGGCCGCTACACAACGGGGGCAAAGCACTGCGTTACTGCTGCACTGCGCTGGGGTACCAGGACTCGAACCTAGAATAAGGGAACCAGAAACCCTCGTGTTGCCAATTACACTATACCCCACCAAAAGTCAACCCCTTGGCGGGGTTTTCCTTCGGGTGGCGCCTCCGTCCGGCCTTTCGGCCCGCTCCGGCGGCGCAGAAAGAACATTACCGGATGCCTGACCGTGCTCCAAAACGGGTATCCCCTGCCAGCAGCTCCGGCAGCTGGTCAAGGCCTTCGATACGGTGCGCGCCCTCGGGCCCGGGCCCGCGACCGCCGTCGCGGTCGATCCAGACCGCCAGCAGCCCGGCGTCACGGGCCCCTCGCGCGTCGATCTCGGGCTGGTCCCCCACGTACGCCACCTCTCCCGGCGGCAGTCCGAGCGCCTCGCACGCGGCCAGGAAGGCCGCCGCCTCGGGCTTGCTGACCCCGAGTTCGACCGCGCAGACCAGCACCTCGAAGCGGTCGCGCAGCCCGAGGTGCCGCAGCTTGGGGTCCTGGTTGACGGTGGAGGAGTTGGAGAGCACCCCGTGCCGGTAGGCGGCCGCGAGGGCGTCCAGTACGGGCACCACGTCGGGGAAGACGACCCAGGCGGCCCTGTAGTGCTCGACGTACCGGTCGAACCAGGCGTCGGCCTCGTCCGCCGTCATCCCGGGCTGCTCCAGGAACTCCCGCACCCGGTCCTGCCGCTGCCCCTGGAACGTTCCCTCACCCGCGGCGAAGCGCGCCCAGTGCCGGTCGGTGATCTCCCGCCACAGCGCGAGCGCCTGCGCGGGGGTCCCGTACCGGTCCGCGAGCTCCTCGGTCTCCAGCTGCCGCGCGAGCCCGGCGGCATCGGCACCCGTGTAGTCGAAGAGGGTGTCGTCGATGTCCCACAGCACGGCGCGGATCGGCATGGGCCGAGCCTACGCCGCGGGTACCTGCGCCGTGGGCACGACCAGGAAGTCCGTCACGAAACAGGTGACCCGGCCCTCGGTGTCGCGCCCGATCCAGGTCGGGTAGCACCCGTCGCCCCATCCGGAGGTGAAGCCCGCGAGGGTGTGACCGTCCTCTCCCTCGGCCAGGAAGACGGACGGGCCGTCGCCGACCGCCTCCATGGCGGCCCACACCGCTCCCTCCTCGTCCTCGGTGCCGGGGAACGAGCCGTCGGCGTCGGCGTCGTAGAAGCAGCCGGTGCCCGCGTCCACCCCGTAGCCGTAGAACTCGTCCTCGCCGAGGACGGCGGGGTCCTGACCCTCCTCGACGGCCATCTCCCAGCTCACGGTCGGCGTGTCCCGTATCACGAGACGCGCGGCGGCGACCCGGGTGTGCGGGCGGGGGCCCTCCGGGACGCCGGGGCGCACCAGCGTGGCGATCGCGGCCTCCGCCCGGTACCGGCCCGGCTCCACCACGACACCGAAGGGCTCTGCTTCGCCCCCGCCGAGGCAGACGAACGGGTCGCAGGCGACGACCCGGCCCGTGGGCAGGGTCACGTCGCCGATGGCGACCGGGGCGAGGGTCCCCGTCATGCCGTCCTCGTAGGCGAAGGCGGAGCCCTGGGTGAAGTGCCAGGAGTAGTCGGGCGGGGTCATCGGCACGGGGGCCTCCGGAGCGCGGGAGAGAGCGGTGATCGTCCTCCCGGAGACTAGGGCCCGCCTCCGACAACGCCGCAGGGGGCGGCGGCCGGAAGTCCGGCTGCCGCCCCCTGCGGTGGCGGTCCCTCCCGGCGGTAGCCGGGAGTACGGGAGGGCTACGCGGCCAGCTTGGCCAGCGCCGCGTCGATGCGGGCCAGGGAGCGGTCCTTGCCCAGGATCTCCAGGGACTCGAACAGCGGCAGGCCGACCGTGCGGCCGGTGACCGCCACGCGGACCGGGGCCTGGGCCTTGCCGAGCTTGAGGCCGTGGGCCTCGCCGGCGGTCAGGACGGCCTGCTTGAGGGACTCGGGGTCCGACCAGTCGGCGTCGGCCAGGTTCTCGCGCGCCGTCGTCAGGAGGGCCGCCGGCTCGCCCTTCATCGCCTTGTCCCACGAGGCCTGGTCCTCGACCGGCTCCTTCAGGAAGAGGAAGTCGACGTTGGCCGTGATGTCCGACAGGACGGTGACGCGGGTCTGGGCGTACGGGGCGATGCGCTCCCAGGCCTCGGCGTCGAAGTCCTCGGGCGCCCAGTTGGCGTGCGGGGCCTGCAGCCACGGGGCGCAGGCGTCCGCGAAGGCCTTCGGGTCGAGCAGGCGGATGTGGTCGCCGTTGATCGACTCGGCCTTCTTCAGGTCGAAGCGCGCCGGGTTGGCGTTCACCCCGTCGATGTCGAACTTCTGGACCATCTCCTCGATCGAGAAGACGTCCTGGTCCTTGGAGAAGGACCAGCCGAGGAGCGAGAGGTAGTTCAGCAGGCCCTCGGGGAGGAAGCCGCGCTCGCGGTACAGGTTGAGCGAGGCCTCGGGGTCGCGCTTGGAGAGCTTCTTGTTGCCCTCGCCCATCACGTACGGCAGGTGGCCGAACGCGGGGGTGGACTTGGCGACGCCCAGCTCGATCAGCGCCTTGTAGAGGGCGATCTGGCGGGGGGTCGACGAGAGGAGGTCCTCGCCGCGCAGGACGTGCGTGATCTCCATGAGCGCGTCGTCGACCGGGTTGACCAGCGTGTACAGCGGGGCGCCGTTGGCCCGGACGATGCCGAAGTCCGGCACGTTCTCCGGGGTGAAGGTCAGCTCGCCGCGGACCAGGTCGGTGAAGGTGATCGGCTCGTCGGGCATCCGGAAGCGGACGATCGCCGGGCGGTGCTCGCCCTGGTACGCCTCGAGCTGCACGGTCGTGAGCTCGCGGCAGTGGCCGTCGTAGCCGGAGGGCTTGCCGGCCGCGCGGGCGGCCGCACGGCGCGCGTCGAGCTCCTCGGTGGTGCAGTAGCAGTGGTACGCGTACCCGCCGTCGAGCAGCTTCTTCGCGACGTCCTTGTAGATGTCCATGCGCTCGGACTGGCGGTACGGGGCGTGCGGGCCGCCGACCTCGGGGCCCTCGTCCCAGGTGAAGCCGAGCCAGCGCAGCGAGGCGAGCAGCTGGTCGTACGACTCCTCGGAGTCGCGGGCCGCGTCGGTGTCCTCGATGCGGAAGACGAACGTGCCGCCGTGGTGGCGGGCGAACGCCCAGTTGAACAGGGCGGTGCGGACCAGGCCCACGTGGGGGTTGCCGGTCGGGGAGGGACAGAAACGTACGCGGACAGGTCCGTTAACCACGCTTGATCACCTTGTTGGTGAGAGTGCCGATGCCTTCGATGGTGACGGCGACCTCGTCGCCGACGTTCAGGGGGCCGACTCCGGCCGGGGTCCCCGTGAGGATGACGTCACCCGGGAGCAGCGTCATGGCCTCGGTGATGTGGACGACGAGGTCTTCGATGGAGCGGACCATGTCGCTGGTGCGGCCGAGCTGGCGCTGTTCGCCGTTGACGGTGCACTGGATGGTCAGGTCGCCCGGGTCCAGGTCGGTCTCGATCCAGGGGCCGAGGGGGCAGGCGCTGTCGAAGCCCTTGGCCCGGGCCCACTGCTTCTCCCGCTGCTGGACGTCGCGCGCGGTGACGTCGTTGGCGCAGGTGTAGCCGAGGATCACGTCCTTGACGCGCTCCCTCGGGACCTCGCGGCACATGCGTCCGATGACCACGGCGAGCTCCGCCTCGTGGTGGACGTCCTGGGAGAAGGAGGGGTACGTGATCGGGTCGCCCGGGCCGACCACCGAGGTGGAGGGCTTGAAGAAGGTGATGGGGGCGTCCGGACGGCCTTGGTCGTCGAAGACGGTGTTGCCGAGCTCCGCCGCGTGCTCCGCGTAGTTGCGGCCGATGGCCACGACCTTGTTCGGGAGCACGGGCGGCAGCAGCCGGACCTTGCTCAGCGGGACCTTCGTGCCCGAGAGCTCGAAGTCCGCGAACGGGATGCCCTTGATGATGTCGAGCACGAGCGTCGCTTCGTCGCCGGGGGCGGTGCTGCCCTCGACCGCGCCGAACGCGACATTGCCGTCGATCGAGAACCTGGCGATGCGCACGTGTTGCGTCTGCCCCTCTGTATGTCCGCTGGCTGGAGTCTGCGGACCCAGGCTAACGCGGCGGGCAGGGAGGCTTCGCGTTCCGCAGCCGTGCGGCTACTGCGCGGCGACGGCGACCGGTGCGTCCATCAGGACCGTGCGGCGCGGGTTGGCGGTCTGCGTGGGCAGCTCGACGGAGTGTTCCGGGGTGGCCGGCGCCGCCTGCAGCTCCTCGGCGTCCTTGAGGTGCGCGAGGGTGGTGCGGCGGGGGTTGGCTATGTTGCGGAACATCATCGTCGTCTTCATGGGAGTTCGGGGTCCTCGGTTCGATCTGTGAGTGTCGGCTGTCGATGCACCAACCCTGGCGCCAACCCTTTAAGGGGCAAGGCTAAACATCTGAATCCCCCGCCGAACCAGGAAGTAATGGCCACGGCTGTGTGAGTTTGCTCACCCGCGATCGGACAATAGCGGCATAATGGACAGTCAACTACACCCGTCGAAACGGACATTGCGCCACTGAATGCGTCATTCCGCTCCTGATCATCTCGACTGGGACACCTTGCCGGGCATGTTGTTTGGTTGGCGTAAGTCCGGTTTCTACCGAATGCAGTCACACATCGCGTAGCGCGTCCATCACAAGCCGTAATCAACTCTCCGGGCCGACACGCGCACCTTGTTGGAGATCCTCCACTGTGCTGGAATTCGCGGGACCGCCGCGGGAATCAGCCGGCGCGCAGGTGGCGCGACTCAGCGCCGAGCGCGGCGGCAAGGAGAGGGAGACGCGCCGGTCACCGACGACCACCATGGGGCCGCACGTGCCCCACGACTCGACACCGTCCCACCGGTCGCCCGGCGGGACGCCTGGTCCAGAGGTTGCGACGCTAGTGCAGGGACGATTCAAGAGGGATGGCAGCGCTGCGGCGGAGCAGGAGCCGCGCGGCGGGACCGACCGTGGCTCCTCGCCCCAGCACGCCCAGAACCGCGGGCCGGCTGTCGAGGGCGCAGGCCCCGACTCCTCCGCCGCGGTGAAGGCGAAGGGCCGTGGGAAGACCGCCAAGGCCGGCAAGGCCAAGGCCGGGCCGGCTGAGCAGCAGGACGTGGCGATACCGAAGGCCCCCAGTGGGCCCGGCTCTCGCCTCGCCATGCAGAACTGGCGCATCAGTACGCGACTCGTGTCGCTGCTGACCCTGCCGGTCGTCGCCGCCACCACGCTCGGTGGCTTCCGCATCAACGACTCGCTCAACGACATCGCGCAGCTGGAGCACATGCAGCTCCTGACGACGATGACCCGGCAGGCCACCAACCTGGCCGCCATGCTCCAGGAGGAGCGCGACCTCTCCGCGGGTCCGCTCTCGCTCTCCAAGGGCAAGACCACCAGCAGCGTCGACGTCGTCCGCCAGCAGACCGACACCGCCGCCAAGGCCTTCGCCGCCGCGACCGACAAGGTCGACAGCACGGGCGCGAAGGACGACACCCTCAAGTCGATCCGCAACAACGTCCTGCAGATCGGCCGTCAGATCGCGAACATCTCGACGGTCCGCGACAAGGCGTACGTCAACGGCGCCCAGCAGACCGTCAGCGAGTACAACGCGATGATCGTCTCGCTGCTCTCGCTCTCCCAGGACATGGCGCAGGCCACCTCCAACCCGGAGATGATCAAGCGTACGCGCGCCCTGGCGGCCTTCTCCGCCGCCAAGGAGTACGCCTCCATCCAGCGCGCGATCATCGCCGCCTCGCTCCCGGACACCAACGAGCGCCAGGGCAAGCTGGAGGAGAACGACCGGCTCTACGCCCTCTCCGCCCAGAAGGGCGAGACGCAGGCGAAGACGACGTTCGAGCTGGTCTATCAGGGCAAGACCGAGGAACTCCTCGCGGGCCTCGGCGACAGCAACTCGGAGATCTCCACCGCCGACCACTACGCGCGCCGCGTGCTGACCAGCCAGGACGCCTTCCTTCGCGAGAAGAACCGGTCCTGGCTCGACTGGTACGACGCCGACGGCACGAAGCTCGCGGCCATGAAGGTCATCGAGCTGACCCTGCTCGAGGAGATGGAACAGAAGGCCCGTGAGCTGAAGAACGAGGCCCAGCAGGACGCCATCGTCAACGGTGCCCTGATCCTCCTCGTCCTCGGTGTCTCCCTCGTCGGCGCCTTCGTCATGGCCCGCTCGATGATCCGCTCGCTGCGCCGCCTGCAGGACACCGCGACGCGCGTCGCCCAGGACCGGCTGCCCGAGCTCGTCAAGCAGCTGTCCGAGTCCGACCCGCAGGACGTGGACACGTCCGTGGAGTCGGTCGGTGTGCACACCCGCGACGAGATCGGCCAGGTGGCCGCGGCCTTCGACGACGTGCACCGCGAGGCCGTCCGCCTCGCCGCCGAGCAGGCCCTCCTGCGAGGCAACGTCAACGCGATGTTCACCAACCTCTCGCGCCGCTCGCAGGGCCTCATCCAGCGTCAGCTGTCGCTCATCTCCGAACTGGAGTCGCGCGAGGCCGACCCGGACCAGCTCTCCTCGCTCTTCAAGCTCGACCACCTCGCGACCCGCATGCGCCGTAACGGCGAAAACCTCCTCGTCCTCGCGGGCGAGGAGCCGGGCCGCCGGTGGACCCGCCCCGTCCCGCTGGTCGACGTCCTCCGTGCGGCCGCCTCCGAGGTGGAACAGTACGAGCGCGTCGAGCTGTCCTCGGTGCCCGGCACCGACGTCGCCGGCCGCGTGGTCAACGACCTCGTGCACGTCCTCGCCGAGCTGCTGGAGAACGCCACCTCGTTCTCCTCCCCGCAGACCAAGGTCAAGGTCACCGGTCACGCGCTGCCCGACGGCCGCGTGCTCGTCGAGATCCACGACACGGGCATCGGCCTCTCCCCCGAGGACCTCGCCGCGATCAACGAGCGGCTCGCTTCGCCGCCGACCGTGGACGTCTCCGTCTCCCGCCGCATGGGTCTGTTCGTGGTCGGCCGCCTGTCCCTGCGACACGGCATCCGCATCCAGCTGCGCCCCTCCGACTCGGGCGGTACGACGGCCCTCGTCATGCTGCCGGTGGACGTCGCCCAGGGCGGCAAGAAGCCGGGTCCGATGCCGGGCCAGGGCGGCCCCGGTGGCGCCCAGGGTGCCCCCGGCGGGCAGGCTTCCGTGCCCGGTGCGGCCGCACGGCCGCCCGTGGGTGCGGGCCCGCAGCGCGGCCAGGTCGGTGCGGGCGGCCAGCGCGCCGCCCTCCCGGGCCGCGACGGCTCCGGTCAGCGTCCGCAGGGCCCGCAGGGCGGGCGGCCTCCGCAGCAGGGCGGCGCCGGTGCTCCCGGTGCCCGTCCGCAGCAGAGTCCGACCACCGCGGGGCAGGGCCAGGGTGCCTTCGGCGCCGGTGGGCCGCTGCCGGGCCGCGGTCCGGTCGCCAACGGCGGATTCGGCGGCGGCCCCCAGGCCCGTCCGGCTTCGTCGCCCTCGGCGTCCGGTCCGTCCGGGTTCCCGCAGGGCAACGGCTTCGAGCGGCCGCAGCAGCCGCAGCAGGCCCCGCAGCAGCCGCAGCCCCAGCAGCAGTCGGGCACTCAGGCTCCGAACGGTGCCCGCCCGCAGCTGCCGCCGCGCGGCGGTGCCGCGCGTCCGGAGCTTCCCGGCCCGCAGACCGCCAGCTGGGGCGCCGACCAGGCCCGCGGCCACGACGAGCTCTCGGGCCCCGGTTCGACGGCGGAGTTCGCCCGCCCGGACTTCAACGCCCCGATGCCGCAGGGCGACGGTCCGGCCAGCACGACCGGACAGTTCGAGCGTCCGGACGTGCGGGGCTCCGTGGACCCGTCCAGCACCGGACAGTTCGAGCGCCCGGGCTACCAGCCCCAGCGGCCCGGCGGCCCCGGTGTCGGCGGATTCGCCCGTCAGCAGCCCCAGGCCCCGCAGCAGCCCCAGCCGCAGGCTCCGCAGCCCGGCGGCGCGTACGCACCCGTACCGCCCGCGCGCCCGGAGGCCCCGCGACTGCCGCAGGCCCACCGGCCGGAGGCGCTGCCGCCGGCCCAGAGCTCCGGCGACGGCCGCAGCCCGATATTCGACACGCTGGAGTCGAACTGGTTCCGCGAGGAGGGGCAGCAGCCCCCCGCGCAGGGACCGGGCGTACCCCAGCAGCCGCAGCAGTCCGCCCCGGCGCCGCAGCAGCTGCTGCCGCAGCGCGGCCAGGAGCAGGCGGCCGAGTCCGCCGCGGCGGCGACCGGCAGCATGCCGACCGTCAGCTGGAAGTCTTCGCCGAACGACGAGCTGATGCGCCAGGCCGAGCGCGTGCGCCAGCCCGCCGCCGGCGGTATCACGACCTCGGGGCTGCCCCGCCGGGTTCCGCGGGCGAACCTCGTGGCCGGCACGGCGCAGCAGCAGGCCGATGCACAGGCGGGTCCGCAGGTCTCACGGGCGCCGGACGACGTCCGCGGCCGTCTGACCAACCTCCGACGCGGTATCCAGCAGGGCCGTCAGGCCGGCAACAACGGCCCGGCGACCGGCAGTTACCACATCGACCCCACATACCAGCAGGAGCGATAGTTGAGTTCGATGAGCCAGGCGGCACAGAACCTGAACTGGTTGATCACCAACTTCGTGGACAACACCCCAGGGGTGTCCCACACGGTGGTGGTCTCCGCCGACGGACTCCTTCTGGCGATGTCCGAAGGATTCCCCCGTGACCGCGCCGATCAGCTGGCGGCCGTGGCCTCCGGTCTGACGTCGCTGACCGCCGGGGCCTCCCGCATCTTCGAGGGCGGCGCCGTCAACCAGACCGTGGTCGAGATGGACCGGGGATTCCTTTTCCTCATGTCCGTCTCGGACGGATCCTCGCTGGCCGTACTGGCGCACCCCGAGTGCGACATCGGCCTCGTGGGCTACGAGATGGCCCTCCTGGTGGATCGCGCGGGCAGTGTCCTCACCCCGGACCTGCGTGCCGAGCTGCAGGGAAGTCTTCTCAACTAGCAGACAGGCAGTGCGTTTCGCGCCATCGCACCATAGGGTGCGGTGGCGCGGTTCCACAGGGAGTACTGCGTACTTGGAGTCGGAGGAGGAAACGTGACAACACCCGGAGGACATCCTTATGGCGGCGCGCAGCAGCCGCAGGGTGGGCACGACCAGAACCGCTTCAACTTTCCCTCCGCTCCCAGCCGGCCCGTGCCGGAGCAGAACCCCTACCAGCAGCAGCCGTACGGACAGCCCCAGCAGCCCCAGCACCAGATGCCTCCGCAGCAGCCTCCGCGCGCCGCGCGGCAGCCGGCGCCGAAGGCCCACAACCCGCTGGTGCGCCCGTACGCGATGACCGGCGGCCGTACTCGGCCGCGCTACCAGCTCGCCATCGAGGCGCTGGTCAGTACCACGGCCGATCCCGCGCGCCTGCAAGGGCAGTTGCCCGAGCACCAGCGCATCTGCCGCCTGTGCCAGGAGATCAAATCCGTCGCGGAGATCTCGGCACTTCTCTCCATTCCTCTTGGTGTCGCCCGCATCCTCGTCGCCGACCTGGCGGAGGCGGGCCTTGTCGCCATTCACCAGCCCGGCGGCGACGAGTCTGCCGGTGGCCAGCCTGATGTGACACTGCTCGAAAGGGTGCTCAGTGGACTTCGCAAGCTCTAACGGCGGAGCGGCTCCTGCTCGCTCCACCACCTCCGCGAAGATCGTGGTGGCGGGCGGCTTCGGCGTGGGCAAGACCACGTTCGTCGGAGCCGTGTCCGAGATCAACCCGCTGCGCACCGAAGCCGTCATGACCAGCGCCTCCGCCGGCATCGACGACCTCACCCACACCGGTGACAAGACGACCACCACGGTCGCCATGGACTTCGGCCGCATCACCCTGGACCAGGACCTGATCCTGTACCTCTTCGGTACCCCGGGCCAGGACCGCTTCTGGTTCATGTGGGACGACCTCGTCCGCGGCGCCATCGGCGCCGTCGTGCTCGTGGACACGCGCCGCCTCGCCGACTGCTTCCCCGCGGTCGACTACTTCGAGAACAGCGGCCTGCCTTTCGTCATCGCCCTCAACGGCTTCGACGGGCACCAGCCCTACACGCCGGAGGAAGTCCGCGAGGCCCTGCAGATCGGCCCGGACGCCCCCATCATCACCACCGACGCCCGCCACCGCGCGGACGCCAAGAGCGCGCTCATCACGCTCGTCGAGCACGCCCTCATGGCGCGCCTGCGGTAGCGGTTACGGTCCGCAGCATCGGGAAGGCCCCCGCGTCGTACGACGCGGGGGCCTTCGCCGTCTCCGGGCCCGGCCGTACGGCACGGCTCCCGCGCCGAGGACCGGGTACGCGCAAGGCCCCGCACCCTGTTCGGGGTGCGGGGCCTTGCGCCGGGCTCGGGGACTCAGCCCTGCCAGCTGTGCGGGGCGCGGAAGCCCGGGGTGCGCTCCAGACGGCGCCAGCCGGCCTGGCGGGGCGTGCGGACCGCGGTCTCCTCGGGAGTGGCGGCGGTACGGGCGAGCAGGATCGCGGTGATCGCGGCCAGCTCCTCCGGCGCGGCGTTGCCCTTCTCGACGCGCAGCAGGGTGTCAGTGGCGTGGGTCATGGGGTGGCAGGTCTCCTTCGCGGTTACTGCGGCGGGTTGCCGTGCTTGCGGGACGGCAGATCGGCGTGCTTGTTGCGAAGCATCGCGAGGGCGCTGACGAGGACTTCGCGGGTCTCGGCGGGGTCGATGACGTCGTCGACGAGGCCGCGCTCGGCCGCGTAGTACGGGTGCATCAGCTCGGCCTTGTACTCCTTGACCATGCGGACGCGCATGGCCTCGGGGTCCTCGGCGTCCGCGATCTGCTTGCGGAAGATGACGTTGGCGGCACCCTCGGCGCCCATCACGGCGATCTCGTTGGTGGGCCAGGCGTAGGTGAGGTCGGCGCCGATGGACTGGGAGTCCATGACGATGTACGCGCCGCCGTAGGCCTTGCGCAGGATCAGCGAGATCCGCGGGACGGTGGCGTTGCAGTAGGCGTACAGCAGCTTGGCGCCGTGGCGGATGATGCCGCCGTGCTCCTGGTCGACGCCCGGCAGGAAGCCGGGGACGTCCAGCAGGGTGACGATCGGGATGTTGAAGGCGTCACACATCTGGACGAAGCGCGCGGCCTTCTCGGAGGCCTCGATGTCCAGGACTCCGGCGAGGTGGCCGGGCTGGTTGGCGACGATGCCGACGACCTGGCCGTTCATCCGGGCCAGGGCGCAGATGATGTTGCGGGCCCAGCGCTCGTGGATCTCCAGGACGTCGCCCTCGTCGACGATCTCCTCGATGACCTTGAGCATGTCGTACGGGCGGTTGCCGTCGGCGGGCACCAGGTCCAGCAGGACCTCGCTGCGGCGGTCCGCGGGGTCGCTCGTCTCGTGGACGGGCGGGTTCTCGCGGTTGTTCGAGGGCAGCATCGAGATGAGGTAGCGGACCTCGGAGATGCAGGTCTCCTCGTCGTCGTACGCGAAGTGCGCCACGCCCGAGGTCTCGGCGTGCACGTCGGCGCCGCCGAGGCCGTTCTGGGTGATCTCCTCGCCGGTCACCGCGCGGACCACGTCCGGGCCGGTGATGAACATCTGCGAGGTGTCCCGGACCATGAAGACGAAGTCCGTCAGGGCCGGGGAGTAGGCGGCACCGCCGGCGCACGGGCCGAGCATGACCGAGATCTGCGGGATGACCCCCGAGGCCTTGGTGTTGCGCTGGAAGATGCCGCCGTACCCGGCGAGGGCGGAGACGCCCTCCTGGATGCGGGCGCCGGCGCCGTCGTTCAGGGAGACCAGCGGGGCACCGGCCGCGATGGCCATGTCCATGATCTTGTGGATCTTCGTGGCGTGGGCCTCGCCCAGGGCGCCGCCGAAGATGCGGAAGTCGTGCGCGTAGACGAAGACCGTACGGCCCTCGACCGTGCCCCAGCCGGTGATGACACCGTCGGTGTAGGGCTTCTTGGCCTCCAGGCCGAACCCGGTCGCCCGGTGGCGGCGGAGCTGCTCGACCTCCTTGAAGGAACCCTCGTCGAGGAGCAGCGCGATGCGCTCACGGGCGGTCAGCTTGCCCTTGGCGTGCTGGGTCTCGGTCGCGCGGTCACTGGGGCCGCGCCGCGCCTGCTCGCGCAGGGAGTGCAGCTCGGCCACGCGCCCACGGGCGTCCGTCGGCTCGCTCGGGGTCTGGTCCACAACGGTCATGTACCGACCTTACGAAGATCGCGATGAAAAACCTCCGTTCATTCCGCACAGTCTCGGGAGTCTTCCGCTGTGTGGCCCGCACAGTACGGCCGGAGGATGTAGGGACTCCGCCAGACGGGACCCTCACCCGTTGTAGGACCTTCACAAAATGACCTGACACCCCGCCTAGATGTTGAAATTTAAACAGGATGGGTCTAACGTCGTCCTCGTCGAAGTTGTTGAGAATTCAACAGACTCTTCCGACCGAGCAGAACGCCCAGACACTACCGAGGAGCAGGCCATGGGTCTCTTCACCCGCCGCAGCCAGACCGCCGACCACCACAACGGCGCCGCCGCCGTCGCCACGCTGGACGTGGACCCGGCGCTCGCCGCCCTCACCGGCGACTACGTCATCGACGCCGCCCACAGCAGCATCGGCTTCACCGTCCGCCACGCCATGGTCACCAACGTCCGCGGCTCCTTCGCGGAGCACGAGGGGACCCTGCACCTGGACGGCGCCGACCCGGCCCGCTCCACGGCCGCCATCGACGTCAAGATCCCTTCGGTCAGCACCGGCATCGCCGACCGCGACGCCCACCTGCTGGGCAGCGACTTCTTCGACGCCGAGCTCTTCCCGCTGATGACCTTCCGCTCCACCGAGGCGCGCCAGCTGGGCGGGGACGCCTACCGCATCACCGGTGAGCTGACGATCAAGGACGTCACGCGGCCGCTCGCCATCGACCTGGAGTTCACGGGCTCCGCCAAGGACGTCTACGGCAACGAGCGCGTCGGCTTCGAGGGATCCGCCGAGATCCTGCGCTCCGACTGGGGCCTGACGTGGAACGCCGCCCTGGAGGCCGGCGGTGTCATGGTCAGCGACAAGGTGAAGCTGACGTTCGACATCTCGGCCATCAAGCAGGGCTGACCGGCGGGATCCGGCGAACCCCGGGGGCGGCTAGAAGCCGCCCCCGCCGTCGAAGCCGCCGCCCCCGTCGAAGCCGCCACCGCCGCCGAAGTCCCCGCCGCCGAAGTCGGACGGGTTGAAGTCGGCCCCGGAGGCGTCCCCGCCGTCGAAGCCTCCGCCGAGGTCCGAGGCGTAGGCGGGGCTGGACATCATCGAACCGAGCATCGTGCCCACGAGCAGACCGGGCAGGATGCCGCCGCCGAAGTAACCGCCGGCCCAGGGACCGTACGCCGGGCCGGCGTCGTAGTACGGCCGCGGACCGCGCTCGGTATCGACCGTGCGGACCGCCGGGTCCAGGCCGTCGCGCAACCGCACGGCGTCCGCCGTGCAGACGGGCACGGTACGGGCCGCCCCGCCGGCCGGAGCCCACGTGGCGTCCTCGGTGCTCGGCCCGTGACGCGGGTCGAAGAAGCAGGGCGAGCGGCGCTCGGGCACCGGCTTCCCCTGCCGGCGCGCATCCAGGCGGGCCAGGGCGTACCGGCCGTCCTCCAGGGCCTGGGTGACGCCCTTGACCTCTTCCGGGTACCGCACCGAGCCCATGATCTGCTTGGCCTTGTCGTACGAGTCGAGCCCCTGCTCGAAGTCCTTGCGCATGGCGTCGTCGGCGCCGGGCTCGCCGGGGTGGAAGTCGAGCCGGTCGAGCTCTTCGCCGAAGGCCGTGATGTCCTCGTCGACGACCACGCTGAGGCGCTCCAGAGCGGCGCGCCGGGCCTCTTCCTTCTGCTTCCGGTTGCGGCGCACCAGCGCGTACGCGCCACCGCCGCCGATGGCCGCCACCGCTCCGAGGGTGATCAGCCCGCCGACGGGGACACCGGGGTCACTGCCCGTGGTGCCCCAGGAGGCCGGGGCACTGCCCTTGGCCTGGCTCAGGGCCTGGTCGACGAAGTTGTCGAGCTGGGTCGCCGCGTCGGGCGTCCCCACCTTCACCGCGTCGGTGAGGTTGCGGACGGCGTTGGCCGGCATGACCGCCCGGTCGGCGCGTGCGCTGAAGCCGTCGCCGAGCCGGATCGCGTAGAGCCCGGTGATACCGGTCTCGGTCCTGACGGCGCCGAACACCTTGTCGGCAGGGAACTCGTCCGTCGCGGGCAGCACGGCGACGAACACCGGCTTCCCGGCGTCCTTGATCTTCTTCGCGAGCGCGTCGGCCTCGGCCTGCGGCAGCTGCGCCTGCATCCGGGGGTCCACGTAGACGGGCCCGTCCTTGAGGGCCTCCCCCACGGCGGCGACCCCGGTCGCCGCCGACGCCTGTGGGGCGACCACGAGCGCGGTCCCCGACAGGGCCAGCAGCAGACCGGCCAGCACTGATCCAAAACGTACGGATATAAGCCTGGTCCTCATACGGATGACGCTACCCGAACCGGACCTTTCCTGTGTGAGTAGGACATAAGGGCCTGCGACTATTCGGCCGGTTCGACGCCCGCGTGCAGGAGGCCGTACGTGAACGCGTCCTCCAGGGCCTGCCACGAAGCGGCGATCACGTTCGGGGCGACGCCGACCGTGGACCACTCGCGGACGCCGTCCGTCGTGGCGACCAGTACGCGGGTCGTGGACTCGGTGCCGTGCGTGCCCTCCAGGATGCGGACCTTGTAGTCGACCAGCTCGAACTTGGCCAGCTGCGGGTAGAACCGCTCCAGCGCCACCCGCAGCGCCCGGTCCAGCGCGTTGACCGGGCCGTTGCCCTCGGCCGTCGCGACGATCCGCTCGCCCTTCGCCCACAGCTTGACCGTGGCCTCGTTGGCGTGGGTGCCGTCCGGCCGGTCCTCGACGATCGCCCGCCAGGACTCGATGCGGAAGTACTTGCGGGCCCGGCCCTCGGCCTCGGCCCGCAGCAGCAGCTCGAAGGAGGCGTCGGCGGCCTCGTACGTGTAGCCCTTGAGCTCCCGCTCCTTGACCCGCTCCACGACCCGGGAGATCAGCGCGCGGTCCCCGCCGAGCTCGACGCCGAGCTCCTTGCCCTTGAGCTCGATGGAGGCGCGGCCGGCCATGTCGGAGACCAGCATCCGCATGGTGTTGCCGACCCGCTCGGGGTCGATGTGCTGGTAGAGGTCCGGGTCGACCTTGATGGCAGAGGCGTGCAGGCCCGCCTTGTGCGCGAAGGCGGAGACGCCGACGTAGGGCTGGTGCGTGGACGGGGTGAGGTTCACGACCTCGGCGATGGCGTGCGAGATGCGGGTCATCTCGGCGAGCGCACCCTCGGGGAGCACCTTGCGCCCGTACTTGATCTCCAGGGCGGCGACGACGGGGAAGAGGTTCGCGTTGCCGACGCGCTCGCCGTAGCCGTTGGCCGTGCACTGGACGTGCGTGGCGCCCGCGTCCACGGCGGCCAGGGTGTTGGCGACGGCGCAGCCGGTGTCGTCCTGGGCGTGGATGCCCAGACGGGCGCCGGTGTCGGCGAGGACGGTGGCGACGGTGGCCGTCACCTGGGCGGGCAGCATGCCGCCGTTGGTGTCGCAGAGGATGACGACGTCGGCGCCGGCTTCGTGGGCGGTGCGGACGACGGACTTCGCGTACTCGGCGTTGGCCCGGTAGCCGTCGAAGAAGTGCTCGCAGTCGACGAAGACGCGGCGGCCCTGGCCTACCAGGTGGGAGACGGTGTCGCGGACCATCTCCAGGTTCTCGTCCAGGGTGGTGCGCAGGGCGAGTTCGACGTGGCGGTCATGGGACTTGGCGACGAGCGTGATCACGGGGGCGCCGGACTCCAGCAGGGCCCGCACCTGCGGGTCCGTGGCGGCCGTGCCGCCCGCCCGCCGGGTCGCGCCGAAGGCGACCAGCTGGGCGTTCTTGAAGTCGATCTCGGCGCGTGCGCGGGAGAAGAACTCGGTGTCACGGGGGTTGGCGCCGGGCCAGCCGCCCTCGATGAAGCCCACTCCGAAGTCGTCCAGATGCCGGGCGATCGTCAGCTTGTCGGCGACCGTGAGGTTGATGCCCTCGCGCTGCGCGCCGTCGCGCAGGGTGGTGTCGAAGACGTGGAAGCTGTCGTCCAGGCCCCCTGAGCGCACAGTTGCCGCCTCTGGTGTCGTCGTCATGCTGATCTGACTCCTGTCGGATGAGTGGTTCCGGATGCCCGCCAAAGGGGCAGGCCGCCGTCACTGCCCCCATCATCGCGCGCGGTCCGGTCCCGGCTCGGATGGTCCGGGAAACGAAAAAACCTCTCGCGGGTAGCGAGAGGTCTGCGCGCGGGTCCGAGGCACGGTGGCCGCTTCCGCGAAGTTCTTCCGCGGTTCAGCGGCCACTGGGGACCGGCGCGCTGCTGGCGATAATCATGAGCTGAGCAGGCACGCAGGCAGTGTGCCACAAGGCTCACCGCGGATGGACGAGGATCTCAGCATGCGGGCACCTCGGTCGTCGCGCCCCCTCTGACCTGCCCGTGGCCTGGTGCCGCGCCGTCGCGGGGGCTACGGACGAAGGGACAGGGTGTCCGTCAGGAACTCGCGGACGTGGTCGAGGATCTCCTGCCGGTCCACGGTCGGCAGACCCACGGCCAGCTGGATGCTGAATCCGTCGAGCAGTGCCCTGATCCGGGTCGCCACGCGCTCGGCGTCCACCGGGCGGAACTCACCGCGCGAGATGCCCTCGGCGAGCAGGGCCACCAGGTCGCGGTGCCAGGCACCCTCGATGGCCGCCTGCCGCTCGCGCTCCTGGGGGCCGGCGCTCTGGGAGCGGTTCCAGACCTCCAGCCACAGCGTCCAGTGCGGGTCGCGGGCCTGCGTGGGCACGTACAGGTCGACGTACGCCCGCAGGCGCTCGGCGACCGGGCCGCGGCGGGAGAGCAGGGCCCGCCGCTCGCTGCCCAGCGCCGCCTCGCTCCACTCCAGGGTCTGCAGCAGGAGCTCGTCCTTGCTGCGGAAGTAGTACAGGAGGTGGCCGCTGCTCATGCCGACCTCGCGGCCCAGACCGGCCATGGTCAGGCCTTCCAGGCCGCGCTCGGCGATCGTGGCCATGGCGGCGACGAGTACGTCCTCGCGCGGGGGCGCGTTCTTGCGCGCCGTCCGTACCGGCACTCCACCCGCCACCATGGCCCACTCCTCGTCCGTTTCCCGAAGGTCAGACCTTCGGCTGCTGCTGGGTGATGCAGTGGATACCGCCACCCCCGGCGAAAATCGTACGTGCGTCAACGAGCGTCACGGTCCGCTCGGGGAACAGCCCGCGGAAGATCTCCGCCGCCTCCTCGTCGCGCGGGTCGTCGAAGGAGCACAGGACCACGCCCCCGTTGCACAGGTAGTGGTTGATGTAGGAGTAGTCCACCCACTCCCCGTCCTCCTCGAGCACGGTCGGCGCGGGGATCTCCACGACCTCCAGCTGCCGGCCCCGCGCGTCGGTGGAGGCGCGCAGGATGGCGGCGATGGTCTTGCAGCGCTCGTGGTCCGGGTGGGCCGGGTCGGGCTGGGTGTGCATCATGACGACGCCGGGGCGGGCGAAGGCGGCGACGATGTCGACGTGGCCCTGGGTTCCGTAGGTGCCGTAGTCGCCGGCCAGGCCGTACGGCAGCCAGATCGCCTTGGTGGTGCCGAGGTGGGCGTGGATCTCGGCCTCGACCTGCTGGCGGGTCCAGCCGGGGTTGCGGCCCTCGCCCAGCTGCACGGTGTCGGTGAGGAGCACGGTGCCCTCGCCGTCGACGTGGATGGCGCCGCCCTCGTTGACGAGCTCGGTGCTGTACGTCCGGGTGCCGGCCACGTCCGAGACGTGCCGGGCGATCTTCGAGTCGTGGTCCCAGCGGGCCCACTCCTGGGCGCCCCAGCCGTTGAAGGTCCAGTCGACGGCCGCGATCTCGCCGGCGTCGTTGGTGACGAAGGTCGGGCCGATGTCGCGCATCCAGGCGTCGTCGAGCTCCTGCTCGACCAGCTGTACGTCGTCGCCGACGATCGCGCGGGCGCTCTCGGCGTCGCCGGGCGAGACGACCAGGGTCACGGGCTCGTACGAACGGACCGCGCGGGCGACGGCGCCCCAGGCCTCGCGGGCCTCGGCGAGCTCCTGCTCGTTGGTGAAGGTGGGGTTGGGGCTGGGCCAGGCCATCCAGGTGCGCTCGTGGGGGGTCCACTCGGCGGGCATCCGAAAGCCGTCGTTCACGGGCTTGGCGGGCTGTGCAGTCATGGCAGGGGTCCTAACGGGCTTACAGACTGTGCACTTACAAGAAGTACAGGCGGTTGAGGGAGACCGACTCGGCGGCTTCGGAGCGCAGCGGTTCCCCGTCGAGGGAGACGAGTCCGCTGCGCGCGTCCACATCGACCGCGCCCACCCGGGAGTTGAGGAGCAGGTCCTTGGGGCCGATGCCGCGGGTGCCGCGGACGGCGACCCGGCGCCGGCGGGTCGGCATCTCGTCGGAGCCGAGCGCGGCGGCCGCGGCGGAGACGAACGCGACGGAGATGTCGGCCGCAGTGGCCCCGTACGAGCCGAACTGCGGGCCGAGCACCAGCGGTTCGCAGGTGTCGGTGGCGGCGTTGGGGTCGCCGGTGACCCCGTACGCGGGGAAGCCGGACTTGAGGACGAGCTGGGGTTTGGCGCCGAAGAACTGGGGGCGCCACAGCACGATGTCGGCGAGCTTGCCGACCTCGATGGAGCCGATCTCGTGGGCCAGACCGTGGGCGATGGCCGGGTTGATGGTCAGCTTGGCCATGTAGCGCAGCACGCGGGCGTTGTCGTCGCCCTCGCCGTCCCCGGCGAGCGGGCCCAGCTCGCCCTTCATCTTGGCGGCCATCGCGAAGGTCCGGCGGATGGTCTCCCCCGCCCGGCCCATGCCCTGCGCGTCGGAGGAGGTGATGCCGATCGCCCCCAGGTCGTGCAGCACGTCCTCCGCGCCCATCGTCCCGGCGCGGATCCGGTCACGGGCCATCGCCGCGTCACCGGGCAGGTCCGGCTTGAGGTCGTGGACGGAGACGATCATCCCGTAGTGCTCCGCCACCGCGTCCCGCCCGAAGGGCAGGGTCGGGTTGGTGGAGGAGCCGATGACGTTCGCCACGCCCGCCATCTTCAGCACGTTGGGCACGTGCCCGCCGCCGCAGCCCTCGATGTGGAAGGCGTGGATGGTCCGGCCGTCCAGCACGCGCAGGGTGTCCTCGACCGAAAGGCACTCGTTGAGACCGTCCGAGTGCAGGGCGACCTGCACGTCGTGCTCCTCGGCCACCCGCAGCGCGGTGTCCAGCGCACGCGTGTGCGCACCCATGTCCTCGTGGACCTTGAAACCGGACGCGCCGCCCTCGGCCAGGGCCTCCACCAGCGGAGCCGCGTCCGAGGAAGAACCCCGGGCCAGGAAACCGATGTTGACGGGCCAGGCGTCGAAGGCGTTGAAGGCGTGCTTCAGCGCCCACGGGGAGTTGACGCCGACACCCCAGACCGGGCCGAACTCCTGGCCGATGACCGTGGTGACGCCCGCGGCGAGGGAGGCCTCCATGATCCGCGGGGAGAGCAGGTGCACGTGGGTGTCCACGGCGCCGGCGGTGGCGATCAGACCCTCGCCTGAGACGATCGACGTGCCGGTGCCGACGACGACGTCCACGCCGTCGAGGGTGTCGGGGTTGCCGGCCCGGCCGATCGCGTGGATCCGGCCCTCACGGATACCGACGGACACCTTGCGGATGCCCAGAACGGCATCGATGACCAGCACGTTGCTGATCACGACGTCGCAGGTCTCGCGGACCGCGGCAGCCTTCAGGTGCAGACCGTCACGCGCGGTCTTCCCGAAACCGGCCAGGAACTCGTCACCGGGCTTCTGCGCATCCGACTCCACCCGGACGGTCAGCCCGGAGTCGCCGAGCCGGACCCGGTCCCCGGCGCGGGGGCCGAAAACGGAGGCGTACTCGTGGGGGTCGATGTGCCGGCTGCCCGGCGCACAGTGGTCGCTGTGGGGGGTCTGACGGCTCACGCCCGTGCTCCTTCGCTACCGGTTTCCGCTACTCCGAGGTAGCCGCAGGCCGCCGCGCGCCGCAGGGCCTCGTCCTTGGCGCCGGGGGCGTCGAGCGGGCCGTCGACCAGTCCCGCGAAGCCGATCGCGATGCGGTCGCCGCCGATGGGGACGAGGCCCACCTCGCCCTCGCCGTGCGGGTCGAACCGTACGGACGAGCCCGCCGGCACGCACAGGCGCATCCCGTAGGCCGCGGCGCGGTCGAAGTCGAGACGCGGGTTGGCCTCGAAGAAGTGGAAGTGGGAGGTGACGCTCACCGGCACGGCGGCGGTGTTGCGCACGCGCAGGTGCACCACCGGCTCCGGCTGGGGGACGCCGGGGCCGGGGACGACCGCGCCCGGGGCGTCGTCGCCGAGCGGCTGCGCTCCCCGGATGGGCGACGAGACCACCGCGAGGCGGGATCCGTCGTCGAAGACGGCCTCCACGTGCACCTCGGTGACCACGTCGGCGACGCCCGGCAGGACGTCGCCGGGGCCCAGCACACTGCGGGCCTCCTCGATCGCCTCCGCGAGCCGCTTGCCGTCACGTGCGGCCTCGCAGACCGTGTCCGCGATCAGCGCGGTGGCCTCCGGGACGTTGAGTTTCAGGCCACGGGCCCGGCGGGCCCTGGCCAGTTCCGCTGCGCTGCGGAGCAGCAGCCGGTCGCGCTCCGTAGGGGTCAGCCGCACGCCGATCCACCACCTCTTGAGTCAATGGGTTAGAGCATCACTCTAACTCTTCATTACCTTGCAGGGAATCATTGACCTGAGACATGGGCTTGAGTCACATTGAGTGTCGCTCAAACACATGCGAACCACCCCCCGCCCTGCCAAGGGAGTCCCCCATGCCCATCGAACAGCGCGGAGTCGACACCATCCCGGAGGAGGAGCGGACGAGCGGTCCCCGTGACCTGATCTCGATCCTCCTCGGCTCCAACCTCTGCCTCGGTGTGATCGTCTTCGGCTGGCTGCCCCCGTCCTTCGGACTGGGCCTGTGGCCCTCGGTCACCGCCATCGTGACCGGCACGCTCGTCGGTATCGCCTTCACCGCGCCGCTGGCGCTCGTCTCCCTGCGCACCGCGACCAACCTCTCCACCTCCAGCGGCGCCCAGTTCGGTGTCCGCGGCCGGCTCGTCGGCTCGGTGGTGGGCCTGCTGCTCTCGCTCGGCTACACGGCGCTCACCCTGTGGATCGGCGGAGACGTGATGGTGGGCGCCCTCTCACGGCTCACCGGACTGCCCGACACCGGTGTCTCGCGGGCCGTGATGTACGGCGTGCTCGCCGCCTGTACCGTCGTCGGGGCCGTCTTCGGCTACCGGCTGCTGCTGCGCATGAGCAAGCTGCTCTCCCTCGGCATGGTGGTCCTTCTGGCCGTCGGCTTCCTCGCCTACGCCCCGGACTTCACCACCGCCGCCCCGCCGGAGACCCCGTACCTGCTCGGCTCCTTCTGGCCGACGTGGCTGCTGGCCGCCGTCGCCGCGGGGCTCAGCGGGCCCGTCGCCTTCATCACCCTGCTCGGCGACTACACCCGCTACATCTCCCCGCGCCGGCACGGCTCCCGCAAGGTCTTCCGGGCCACCGCCTTCGGCCTGCTGATCGGCCTGCTGATACCGCAGCTGTTCGGTACGTACACCGCGCTGGCCGCCAGGGCGGGGCTGGACTACGCCGGCCCGCTCGTCGAGACCGCGCCGTTCTGGTACCTGGTCCCGCTGCTGGTCGCCGCCGCGGCCGGTTCGGTGGGCAATGCCGGGCTGATGCTCTACTCCATGGGCCTGGACCTCGACGCGATCGTCCCCAGGGCCACCCGCACCACCGCCACCCTGGTCGCCGCGGCCGTCGCCACCGCCTTCGTCTTCTTCGGCTCCTTCGAGTGGGACGTGCAGTCCGCGATGACCTCCTTCGTCCTGCTGCTGACCGCGATCGGCACCCCGTGGGCCGTGATCACCCTCATCGGCTACGTGCGCTGCCGGGGCCGGTACGACGCCGACGCCCTCCAGGTCTTCAACCGCCGCTCGGTGGGCGGGATCTACTGGTACCGCGGCGGCTGGAACGTGGCCGCCACCGCCTCCTGGGCGATCGGCGCCGGGGTCGGCCTGCTCGCCGTGACCACTCCCTTCTACGAGGGCCCGCTGCTCGCCCTCACCGGCGGTGTGGACTGCTCCTTCGTGCTCTCCGGCCTGGCCGGCGGTCTCGTCTACACGGCACTGACCGCCCGCACCACCCCGGCCTCCGTCGCCGCCGAGGAGCCGGAGCCCGCGACTGCGGCCGCGGCCGTCTGAGCGGGGCCCTTCGGACGGCCGTCCAGCGGTCGACGAACTCGTCCTCCTTGCCCTCGGAGACCTTCCGGTTACCGGAAAGCCCGGTAGTTGCTCGCCTCGGACATCGCACACCATCTCGGTACGGTCCCCCCTCCAGACTCCCCGGTGCGACCTCGGCGTTCAACCTTCGGGCCCGCGGCGGCGTCCACCGGTACAGCGGCGGCCGAAGAACAGGACACGGCCGCCACGAGCGACACGGGGAGCCGTCGTGGAAGAACTCGCATACGTGGCGGGCAAGATCGTCAAGGGGGTCGCGGGCCTGGCCTCCGTCTTCGGTGACACCGTGATGGCCCTCGGCGGCCCGGACGCGTCGAACCGGAAGCCGCGGCCGGACGAGGACGAGGCGGACGGGAAGCGCTGACACGCACCCCTCCCCCGCGCCACCGGAACGGCCGAAGGCCCCCCGCACCACCTGCGGGGGGCCTTCGGTCCGTACCGGGGCGCTGCGGACTAGCCGAGCGGGTGCATCCAGCCGTGGGTGTCGGGGCTGTGGCCGGTCTGGAGCTCCAGGAGCGCCTTGCGCAGCCGCATGGTGACCTCGCCGGGCTCGCCGTTGCCCTGGGTCCAGTCGGCGCGCTCGGACTTGACCGAGCCGACCGGGGTGATGACGGCGGCGGTGCCGCAGGCGAACACCTCGGTGAGGGTGCCGTTCGCGTTGTCGCGCTGCCAGTCCTCGGTGGTCAGGCGGCCCTCCTCGGCGGTGTAGCCGAGGTCGCGGGCGATGGTGAGGAGGGAGTCGCGGGTGATGCCGGGAAGCAGGGAACCGGTGAGCTCCGGGGTGACGATGCGGTCGCCGTACACGAAGTACAGGTTCATCCCGCCCATCTCCTCGATCCAGCGGTGCTCGACGGCGTCGAGCCAGACCACCTGGTCGCAGCCGTGCGAGGCCGCCTGGGCCTGCGCGACCAGCGAGGCCGCGTAGTTGCCGCCGGTCTTGGCCGCGCCGGTGCCGCCCTTGACCGCGCGGACGTAGTCCTCGGAGAGCCAGACGGAGACGGGCTTGACGCCACCGGGGAAGTACGCGCCGGCGGGCGAGGCGATGACGATGAAGAGGAACTCGTTGGCCGGGCGGACGCCGAGGCCGACCTCGGAGGCGAACATGAACGGCCGCAGGTACAGGGAGGCCTCGCCGGAGTCCGGCACCCAGGCGCGGTCCTGCTTGATGAGCGCGTCGCAGGCCTCGATGAACAGCTCGGCCGGCAGTTCCGGCATCGCCATGCGGCGGGCGGAGGCCTGGAAGCGGGCGGCGTTGGCCTCGGGGCGGAAGGTGGCCACGGTGCCGTCGGGCTGGCGGTAGGCCTTGAGACCCTCGAAGATCGTCTGCGCGTAGTGCAGGGTCATGTTCGCCGGGTCGATCGAGAGCGGCGCGTACGGGACCAGCTCGGCATCGTGCCAGCCGCGGCCCTCGGTCCACTTGATCGTCACCATGTGGTCGGTGAAGTGGCGGCCGAAGCCGGGGCTGGCCAGGATCGCCTCGCGCTCCGCATCGGACAGCGGGTTCGAGGAGGGCTTGAGCTCGATCGTGGGCGTCGTCATGAGTGCTTGTCCTTCACCGGTTGTGTATGGCGGACCGCGCTCACGGCGTACTAGGACGTCCGAGCTTCCCCGCATTCCGCGGCCTCGCGTTCGATTATCGCGCGCGAGGAGGCTACGGAGAAGCGGGGACTGCGGCCCAGGGGAGATGGTGGCACCCGGGGGCCGCACAGGAGAAGCCGCCAGGTCCCATTGTGACCCGGCGGCTTCCTTCCTGAAGGTGGAGCTGCCGGGTCAGCCGGCTACTCGAGCGGCGAGCGCGTCGCCGATCGCGTCGGTGGAGCGGAAGGTGCCGTCGCGCTCCGCCAGGTCGGCGGAGACCGCGTCCTCGATGCGGGCCGCCTGGGCCTCGTACCCGAGGTGGCGCAGCAGGAGGGCCACGGAGAGGATCGTCGCGGTCGGGTCGGCCTTCCCGGTGCCGGCGATGTCCGGGGCCGAGCCGTGGACGGGCTCGAACATGGACGGGAAGGCGCCGGTCGGGTTGATGTTCCCGGAGGCGGCGAGGCCGATTCCGCCGGTCACGGCGGCGGCCAGGTCGGTGAGGATGTCACCGAAGAGGTTGTCCGTGACGATGACGTCGAAGCGGTCGGGCTGGGTGACGAAGAAGATCGTCGCGGCGTCGACGTGCAGGTAGTCGGTGGTGACCTCGGGGTACTCCTGGCCGACCTTGTCGAAGATGTTCTTCCACAGGTGACCGGCGTACACGAGGACGTTGTTCTTGTGGACCAGCGTCAGCTTCTTGCGGGGGCGGGAGTTGGCCCGCTCGTACGCGTCGCGGACCACGCGCTCCACGCCGTACGCGGTGTTGAGGCTGACCTCGGTGGCCACCTCGGCCGGGGTGCCGGTGCGCAGGCTGCCGCCGTTGCCGGTGTACGGGCCCTCGGTGCCCTCGCGGACCACGACGAAGTCGATGTCCGGGCGACCGGCCAGCGGGGTGGCGGTGTTGGGGAACAGCTTCGACGGGCGCAGGTTGATGAAGTGGTCGAAGGCGAAGCGGAGCTTCAGCAGCAGGCCGCGCTCCAGCACGCCGGACGGGACCGACGGGTCGCCGATGGCGCCGAGGAGGATCGCGTCGTGGTGCTTGAGGGCTTCGAGTTCCGCGTCCGGGAGGGTCTCACCGGTGCGGTGCCAGCGCTGGGCGCCGAGATCGTATTGCTTGGTCTCCAGCTTCACATCCTGGGGCAGGACCGCGGTAAGGACCTTGAGTCCCTGAGCCACGACTTCCTGGCCGATGCCATCACCGGGGATCACTGCGAGATTGATGCTGGTCGACATGGCGAAACCGTACTCCCTGTCCCAACCCTCAGACATATTGCGTCCACCATGTGGACGCAATATGTCCGCCGGGAGTGGCTCAGTGGCCGGTCGACCCGCCGTTGTCACGGCGGTCCAGGGCGCGCTGGAGGGCGGCGGCGGCGTTCTTGCGGTCGGCGGCCGAGGCGGAGGAGTGGCGGACGCGACGGACGGCGGTGGTTGCGTTCATGGTGATCGACTCCTTGAGATCACGGCGTGGCGGGGCCACGGATGAGGGGTTCCTTCAAGGCGCCGGAAGAGGCGGGGAGCAGTGCGCCGCAGGGGTTGCCTGCCAGGGGCGCGCGCTCTCGACCGCCATTCGCCGGATCGGCGAGACGTTCGGCTCCTACAAAGCTAGGGCAGGTCCCGCTGTATGTCTCGGCAATTACTCGGACTTCCTACTATCTGAGACGGGCAACCCTCGGAAGGGCTCCCTTCGAGGGTCCGCTTCAGGCCTTCCCGGAGCAGGATTTCCCTGGTCAGAGCCCAGATTCCACGAATGTGGCCCCGCTCCGGTGGAGTGACGCATGCCACCCTCTCCGCCGGCCGCCGGGGAGCCGGACGGGTGACCCGTCACGACGCGCGGCCGCCGCATCCGTGCCGGGTATTGGTTCGCAATCACACCAATCTGCAGGACAGGCCGGAGGGACGGCGCGCCCCCGTCCCCGCAGTGGCCGGATCGGTACCGATACCACCGTTGTGCAGGGATTCGACCACCTCACGGACGCCTTGCGGCGCCTGCTGCGCGGCGCCGATCCGGACAGGAGGCCCGCGCGGCCGCCGGCTGATTCGGCCACCCGGAAGTTCACCGAACTCTTACTGCACGGATGTAGACCTTTGACGCGACCCCCGTCACTCTTGCCGTCAATGTGCCGGCGGGGCACTTGAGTTGGAGGCGAGGGGCCAGTGACACCGATCAGCCGCAGAGGGTTCGTGGGAATCGGCGCCGGGCTCATGGCGGGGGCCGCGCTGCCCGCGGCGCTGCCGGCGACGGCGGCCGCGGCCGCCGCGACCGGCACCATCACCGACGTGAAGCACGTGGTGATCCTCATGCAGGAGAACCGCAGCTTCGACCACTACTTCGGCAGGCTGAAGGGTGTCCGCGGGTTCGGCGACCGCGCCGCCGGCAACATCCCGGGCGGCTGGGGCATGTTCAACCAGCCCAACTGGGGCGGCCGCCAGTACCCCTGGAAGCTCAGCTCCACCCCGCCGGCCGGCGGCGTCGACGGCGAGACACTGGCCCAGTGCAACGGCGACCTCCCGCACAGCTGGACCTCGCAGCACGCGGCCTGGAACAAGGGCCGGATGGACAACTGGGTCACCGGCGTCGGCAACACCCGCACCCTGGGGTTCCTGGACCGGGAGGACATCCCCTTCCACTACGGCCTCGCCGACAACTACACGATCTGCGACGCCTACTTCTGCTCCACCCTCAGCGCGACCGGCCCCAACCGCACCTTCCTGTGGAGCGGAAAGATCGACGCCTCCAGCAAGGACGGCGGCGACGAGTCCGGGCTGACGTGGGAGACGTACGCGGAGGCCCTCCAGCGGGCCGGCATGAGCTGGAAGGTCTACCAGAACGCCCAGGACAACTACGGGGACAACGGGCTCGCCTACTTCAAGAAGTTCACGGACGCGGCCCCGGGCAACCCGCTGTGGGACCGGGGCATGGGCTCCGTCCCCAAGGTCACCGGCTCCACCCCGGACGACATCGCGGCCGCGATCCGCGCCGACGTCGTCGCGGGCACCCTCCCCCAGGTGTCCTGGGTCGTGGCCAGCGAGGCCTTCTCGGAGCACCCCTACGCCCCGCCCGGCGACGGCGCGCACTTCGTCGACCTGGTCTACCGCGCCCTGGCCGCGAACCCGGAGGTCTTCGACTCCACGGTCCTCTTCCTCAACTACGACGAGAACGACGGCTTCTTCGACCACGTGCCCCCGCCCGTCGCCCCGCCCGGCACCCCCGGCGAGTACCTGGACGGCGTCCCGATCGGGCTCGGCTTCCGCGTCCCGATGATCGTGATGTCCCCGTGGACCCGCGGCGGCTGGGTGAGCTCGGAGGTCTTCGACCACACCTCCGCCCTGCGGTTCATGGAGCGGTGGACGGCCGCGATCGGCACTCCGGCCACCTGTCCGAACATCAGCGCCTGGCGCCGGAAGGTGGTCGGCGACCTGACCGGCGTCTTCGACTTCGCGCACCCGGTCTACGGGGTCCCCGCCGGCCTCCCCTCCACCGCCGAGGTCATCGGCCAGTCGACCTGCGGCCCGCTGCCCAACCCGGCGCCGCAGGACAACGCCCTCCCGGCGCAGGAGCCGGGCAGCCGCCCGGCGCGGGCCCTGCCGTACCAGGTGAACGGCAACCTGGACCGCTTCGAGTTCGGGGCGGCCGGCAAGATCCTGGCGTGGTTCTCGATGACCAACCAGGGCGCGGAGGCGAAGCGGCCGGCGCACTTCTCGATCCACCCGCACCAGCACCGGGACACGGCGGCCTGGCAGTACACGGTCGACCCGGGCGCCACCGGCACCGACTACTTCAACATCGGCCTCGGCCACGGCTCGGGCAAGTACGACATCTCGATGTACGGGCCGAACCGCTTCCTGCGCCGCTTCATCGGCGACGCGTCCAAGGCGGGCAAGGACATCGAGGTGGGGGCCCGCTTCGCGGTCGAGCCGGGCACCGGCAGGACGGCGGTCTACTTCAGGATGACGAACTCCTCCGCCTCCCCCGTCACCTTCACGATCCGCTCGAACGCCTACCGCACGGACGGCCCCTGGACCTGCACCGTCCCGGCGAACTCCTCGCGCGAGGACTACTTCAACGCCGTGGCCTACAGCAACGGCTGGTACGACTTCACGATCCTGGCCGACTCCGACGGCACCTGGTCGCGCCGCTACACGGGCCACATCGAGTCGGGAGCGCCGAGCATCTCGGGCTCGTAGCCCCCGGTCGACGAGACGCTCGCTAGAGCACGTCCCCGTCCCGCCAGTCGAAGTCGAGCCGCCCGTCGGGGTCCAGCCGGATCCCGCCGGGCGGCACCCACACGTAGGTGGAGCCCTCCTCGTCGGGGAGGCGCACCGGCCCGTCCGGCGACAGCGCCCCGACCCGGCCCGGCCACACCGCCCAGCCGCGGCCGAGGTAGAGCCCGGCGCCGTCCTCCGACGCCGACAGCGCGCCCAGCACGTAGGCCCGCGCGACGATCCGTTCGAGCTCGGCCATGACCTGACCGCCGAGGCCCCGCCGCCGCGAGCCGGCCCGTACGGCGACGGCCTCGACGTACCCGGTCCGCAGGGCCCGCCCGCCGTGCACGACCCGGCGCTGCACCACGCTGCCGTGCGCGACGAGCGCGCCGCCCGCGTCCCGGACCAGCACGTGCATCCCGCCGAGGGCGTGCTCGAAGTCCTCCTCGGCGAAGTCCCCCTCGAAGGCCTCGTCGAGCAGGGCCCGCACCTCGCGGAGCTCGTCGTCGGTCAGCCCGGCGGTGTGGGAGACGCGCATGCCCGTCACCTCTCCAGCCAGTCGGTGTACCAGGTGCGGAAGTCCGGGCTCTCGGGCAGACAGGTTCCGAAGTCCTGGTCCAGATGCCAGACCTGGCCGGCCAGCGGCCCGTTGAGGATCAGCCTCGAATACATGCCGCATCCCTGCTCGGCCAGCATGAGCGTGCCGAGGGTCAGCCCCTCGCGCTCGTCGAACCTCCGGTTCACGTCGAACGGACGGGGTTCCCGGATCGGGCAGGGCGCGGCCGGCCGGCCCGGGCGGCGGTCGTCCTCCCACTCCCCGTCGACCGCCCAGTCGTCGTCGACGTCCTGGCGCGGGGTGACCAGCGGCATCAGCCCGTGTTCGGGGCCCGCGGGGCCGTCGCCGACCGTCGTGACGAACGTCCGGTACGCCTCGGGCAGCCGGATGCCGTGCTCCACCTCGAAGGCCCGGACCTCCGCCTCCGGGAGCGGCGCGGCCAGCTCGTACCGGAGGGCCTTCGTGCGCAGCCGCGCCCGTATGGCCGCGGCGTCCCAGTCACTCATCCCGCGACCGTACCAAGGACCGCATTGCGGACGCCGGACGCCGTCCACCGGCCGGAAATCGGCCGACGCGGCGCTGGCGGTCTGGACCATTGCCCCGGAAGACTCGCCCCATGTCGCCCGATACCCAGCAGTGGACCCCGATCCACGGCCAGCCGTACCGTCCCGCCCCCTACCGGCCCCAGCGGATGGCGAGCGGCGAATCGCTCGCGCGCGCCGCCGAGTTGCGGGCCCGCATGGACGAGCGGCGGACCGTACGCCACTTCTCCCCCGACCCGGTGCCCGAACAGGTCGTCCGGGACGCGATCGCGTGCGCGGCGACCGCGCCGTCCGGGGCGCACCAGCAGCCGTGGACCTTCGTCCTGGTCAAGGACCCGGCCGTACGGGAGCAGATCCGCGCCGCCGCCGAGCAGGAGGAGCTGCTCTCCTACGACGGCCGCCTCGGCGACGAGTGGCTCGCCGCCCTGCGCCCGCTCGGCACCGACGCCGTCAAGGCCCACCTCACCGATGCCCCGGCGCTGATCGTGGTCTTCCAGCAGCGCTATTGGCTCGGCCCGGACGGCACGAAGCGCAAGCACTACTACGTCGACGAGTCGGTCGGCATCGCGGTCGGCATGCTCCTGTCCGCCCTCCACCTGTCGGGCCTCGCCGCGCTGATCCACACCCCGAGCCCGATGCGCTTCCTGAGCCACGTCCTGAAGCGCCCGGAGAACGAGAAGGCCTTCGCGGTCATCCCGGTCGGCTACCCCTCGGCCGACTGCGAGGTCCCCGACCTGGCCCGCAAGTCCCTGGACCAGGTCATCGTGGAGGTGTGACGCCCTCCCCGGCGGGCGGCTCCGGGGACGGCCCAGGCTGCCCGCCGCCCAGCGCTTGCGCGAGCCGCATCCCGATCCGCACCCGGTCCTCGGGCGTGCCGGCCTCCATGGCGGCCCGCACCTGCCGCAGGATCAGCCAGTCCCGCACCACCTTGGCGACACCGAGCACGGCCGCCGTCACGATCACCGCGGTGAGCATCACGGCGTCCTCCGCGCCGAGGCGTCCGGGGCGTAGCAGGGCCCGCGCCGCAGGGTGACGAAGGCTCCGCCCATCGCGATCTCACCGGGGAACCACGGCTGGTCCCGCAGCCGCTCGGCGATCCGGCCCGGCCGCTGCGCCAGACCGCTCCGGCGCAGCCGCCGCTCGAGTTCGTCCCGTTCCACGGCGCAGCACCACTCGACGACCACGTCCCCGCCACCATGGGTGTACACGTTCGCCGATCCGTGGGCGGCCCCGGCCGCGCCCAGCAGCCGCGGGCGCCTCAGGAGCCTGCTGTTCAGCCAGTCCTGCGCCGCAACCGATCCGGGGTCGCCCCCTGCGTCAGCGCGCCCCCTCAGCTCCGCCGCCTCGGCAGGGTGCAGGCGGTGGCGGTTGCGCCGCCACAGTTGCGTCAGTCCGTCACCGTGCTCCGGAAGCAACGGGCGCCAGTCCGGGTCGGGGTGCAGCAGATGGACCGCGGCCCGGCCCCGCAGGTGGGTCAGCGCCCAGTTCCGGCCCGTCGGGACGATACGCAGCCCGGGCACCCCGCCGAGTCCGCCGTAGTGCTCGTCGATGCGCGGCAGGACCGTGGACAGGACACGGTCCGCCATGGCCGGGTGAAGTCCGAGGGCCAGCCCGGTCCGGGCCGGCCGGGCGGAGGTGAAGCCGAAGAGCGCCCCGTCGCGGCGCTCGTTTTCACGGAGCCCGTCGGCGAGCTCGGCCACCAGGAGCGACTCCAGAAGGCGCTGCGCCTCGTCCTCGGCGTCCGGGACCGGTTGGCGGTAGTCGATCAGCCCCGCTTCGGCCCAGCCGAGGCAGGTGCGGTGCGGCAGTCCGGTGGCTGCGCGGCAGACGGTCGCGGCACGGTGGTGGTTGTCTGTACGCCTGGACATACGTCTCCCCGGGCGCCGGTCCCGGTACGGGCGCGTAGAGGTTGCGTATCTCCCAGCGGTCTGTCCCACCCCGTACGGGAACTCGTCAGAGCCCTTGGCTCCCCCAGGTCACCGGGCCCGGGTAGCGGAGCTGGTCGCCGTACACGACAACTGCGGCCAGGCTAGCACCAGTTGCCCGGTGGGGAAATGGATACCGCCCCCGCACCGGACTTGGGGGTACCGGAGCGGGGGCGGGGTTCAGCGG
>NZ_JARAYQ010000260.1:0-11464 GCF_033794505.1 Streptomyces sp. MB09-01
GCCTCTACCCGGCGGTGCGGGCGGCCCGCCTGTCGCCGCCGCCAGTGCCAGCGTCGGCGACAGGCGGGCCGCCCGCACCGCCGGGTAGAGGCCGGCCAGGGTGCCGATCGCCAGGGTGGAGGCGAAGCCGCCGGTCACCGCCCAGAGCGGGACCACCCAGGGCAGGTCGCCGGCGCGTGCGTAGACCGCCGTGGCCGCGCCGCCGAGGACGATGCCGGCCAGGCCGCCGAGGCCGGACAGCAGCAGGGACTCCGTCACGAACTGGATCCGGATCTGTCCCTTCGTCCCGCCGAGGGACCGGCGCAGGCCGATCTCGTGGCGCCGCTCCAGCACCGAGATGATCATCGTGTTGGCGACGCCCACCCCGCCCACCAGCAGGGCGATCCCGCCCAGTCCCAGCAGCAGGGTGCTGAACGCGCCCTCCGTGGCCGCCTTCGCCTGCAGCGCCGCCGAGGGGTCGGTGACCGCGACCGCGCTCGGAGTCCGCGGATTGGCCGTCTGGGCGATGAGCTTCCTGACCGCCGCCACCCGGTCGTCCGCCGACCGCTCGTACACGGCCGTCGGATGGCCATCGAAGCCCAGCAGCTGCTCGGCCGCGTCCCAGCCGATCAGCGCGGAGCGCTCGATCTCCGGGGCCAGCGGGACCGGCTTCAGGATGCCGATCACCGTGAAGTACCGGCCGCCGATGAAGACCTGCTGACCCGGCCCGGTGATGCCGAGCCGGCGCGCGGAGACGTGCCCGAGCACCACCGAGGGGTAGCGGCCGGTCACCCCGTTGAGCCAGGTCCCGTCGGCCGTCCCGGCGCGCAGGGTGCCCAGCAGGTCGTCCTTGGCCGCCTTGAGCACGACCCCGCCCGTCTCCTCCTTCGGGATGTTCTCCGAGCGGCGTACGGCCTCGGCCACGTCACCGGTGGTGCCCACCGACTCGACCCCCTCGATCCGGGAGACCATGCCGGGGGCGTCCTTGGGCAGCTTGGTGTCCTGGCCGCTGAACATCCCCTTGCCGGGCGTCGCGACCAGCATGTTCGTGCCGAGCGCGTCGAGTTCGCGCAGCAGCTTGGCCTGGCTGGAGGAGGAGATCCCGACCACCGCGATCATCGTCGCGATGCCGATGGCGATGCCGAGCGCGGACAGGAACACCCGCATGGGGCGCGAGCGCAGGCCCGCCGATCCGACGTGCAGGACGTCCCGAGGGGAGAGCCTCGGCGGGGTCAGCTTCCGGGCCCGCCTGCCGCTGCCCGCGCCTGCACCCGTACCCGCACTCGCGTCCGTGCCCGTACGTGTCCTCGTACGGCCCATCACGCCACCACCCCCGACCGGCTCCGTACGTCCGCCACGATCTCCCCGTCGCGGATCCGCACCTGCCGCGGCAGGCTCGCCGCGATCTCGTTGTCGTGGGTGATCACGGCGATGGTGGCCCCGTCCCGGTTCAGCTCGTGCAGCAGCTCCATCACCGACTCCCCGGACGCCGTGTCCAGCGCGCCCGTCGGCTCGTCCGCCAGCAGCAGGTCCGGTGCGCCCGCCACCGCGCGGGCGATGGCGACGCGCTGTTTCTGCCCGCCGGACAGCTCGTGCGGCCGGTGGTCCATCCGGTCCCCCAGACCGACCCGCTCCAGGGCCTGCGCCGCCCGGCGGCCGCGCTCGGCGCGCGAGAGGCCGCTGTAGAGCAGCCCTTCGGCGACGTTGGCCCGGGCGCTGATGCCCGGCACCAGGTGGAAGGACTGGAAGACGAAGCCGACGTGCCGGGACCGCAGCGCCGACAGCGAACGGTCCGAGAGGGCGGCGATGTCGTGCCCGGCGATCCGCACGCCGCCCGCCGTCGGGCGGTCCAGGGTGCCGACGATGTGCAGCAGGGTGGACTTCCCGGATCCCGACGGGCCGACGATGGCGAGGAGTTCGCCGGCGGTGACGGTGAGGTCGACGGCGCGCAGGGCGGTGACCCCGCCGGGGTACTCCTTGGTGACCCCGGTCAGCTCCACCACTGTCTCCATGTGTGTCACAGCGTCGGGATCCCCACCTGCATGCCCTCCTCGAGGGCGCCGCCGGTCACCTCGACCCGGCCGTTGCCGAACATGCCCAGCTCGACCCGGACCTCGCGGGCCCTGCCGTCCTCCACGACCTGGACGCCGAAGCCTCCGCCCGCGAGGGCGAGCAGAGCGTTGACCGGTACGGGCTGGCCGGGGACCCGCCGCCGGAGAAGGTCGCCCGGATCCGCGAGAAGCTCATCGGCGTCGCGGACTCCGGCGAGCACCTCATCGAGTCGCTGCTGCTGCTCGCCGTGTCGGAGCAGGGGCTGGAGGCGACCGGGCCGGTGGACCTGGCGGCGCTCGCCGCGGCCGAGCTGGCGGCCTGCCCGCAGCAGGGGCTGACCGTCGTACGGACCCTCGCGCCGCTGACCGTGACGGGCGACCGGGCGCTGCTCGGCCACCTCCTGCGGAACCTGCTGATCAATGCAGTACGTCACAACCGGGACGGGGGCCGGATGACCGTGGTGACCTCCGCAGAAGGGGAACTGACGGTCTCGAACACGGGTCCGGTGATCGATCCGGCGGACGTTGCGGGCCTCCTCGAGCCCTTCCGCAGGCGCGCCGAACGACAGCACACCGCAGGTGAGGGCGCCGGGTTGGGCCTCTCGATCGTGGCGTCGATCGTGCGGGCGCACGGGGCGGAGCTGGTGGCCGAGGCCAATCCGGGCCCGGTCGGCGGCCTGACGGTCCGTGTGCGCTTCCCGGTGTCCGGCGGGACGCGCACACCGCAGGCACACCGCCTCTGAACACCGCCTGCTGTACGGTCGGTTTAATGAGCAAGCACGCCCGAGCCCGCTCCCGCGCCCCCCGCACGCCCCGCCGTCTGGCCCTGGTCGCCACCCTCGGCCTCGCGACCCTCGCGGGCGGCTGGATGTACGTCGCCCAGGACCCGGAGGCCGCCGGCGCCGCGACGCAGGCGCGCACGGACGCCCGCCCGCAGGGGGCGGAGCGCGCCGCCCGTGACGTCCAGCGCCCCGCCCTGCAGGGCTTGACCGGCATCAGCGAGCAGACCCGGGCGCGGATCCCGGCCGAGTCCCGCCAGCTCATCCTGGTCACCGGCAAGGCCGGCGACTCCTCGGAGTCCACCGCCGCGCTCTACACCCGCCCGGCCGCCGGGGCCGACTGGGTGCGGGCCGAGAGCTGGCCGGCGCGCAACGGGGCCAAGGGCTGGTCCGCGGAGCGCACGTACGGGGACCTGACCTCCCCGCAGGGCGTCTTCGCGCTCACCGACGCGGGCGGCCTGCTGCCGAAGCCGCCGGGCACCCGGCTCCCCTACGACAAGGACAAGGGCTTCGTCGCCTCGGGCCGCGGGGTGAACGGCGAGTCCCTGGCGGGCTCCTTCGACTACGTCGTCGCCATCGACTTCAACCGCAGGCCGGGCAAGTCCCCGCTGGACCCGGTCATGCCGGAGGGCAAGGAGAAGGGCGGCAACATCTGGCTCCACGTGGACCACGACGGTCCCTCGCAGGGCTGCGTCGGCATCCCGAAGGAAGCCATGAAGAAGGTCCTGGAGACCCTCGACCCGGCGGCGAAGCCGGTCATCGTGATGGGTCCGGAAGGCTTCTGACCCCGGGCCGCTCCCGGTTCCGGCTCCCGGACCCGCCGCCGGCCCGGGGCCGGAGCAGCAGCCCGATGTAGGCGAGGTCGAAGACGCTGCACAGGATCCCCAGGCCGAGGATGAACGGGGAGTCCTCGAGCACCCCGAACAGCAGCGTCGGGGCCAGCGTCCCCAGCCACTTGGCGACGGCGATGGTCAGGGACTGTCCGCGCGGCCCCTGCCGGGCGGCGTACAGGGCGATGAACAGGCCGGACATCAGCAGGTTCTGCAGGAAGGCCGAGTACCGGGTCGCGTCGTGCATCCCGAAGTGCGCGAGGAACAGCCACTGCACGGCGAAGCCGGTGCCGAACACCAGAACGGACCAGGCGGCGAAGAGCGGCCGGGTGACGAAGTCCGGCAGCTCGGCCCGGCCGAACCGCAGGTAGGTGTAGACGATCACCACGTCGGCCGCCGCCCACACCACGTTCACCACGCCCTGCCCGGAGAGTCCGGCCGTGAACTCGTGGACGGCGTAGGTCGACTCCCAGGCGAAGTTCAGCGCCAGCGCGGCGACGGGCACCGCGTACGTCCGGTCCCGCAGCCCGACGCGGATCGCCTCCACGTACACGACCGTCCAGGCGATCCCGCTGACCAGCGTGAGCATCAGGTCCATCCGTCGAACCCTAGGGGCTCTCGTATGGGCCCGGAAGGCTTCTGGCCGGAGCGCCGGTCAGGCACCCAGGTCCAGGACGCGGACCGGCTCGCCCTCCCACCGCTTGGGGAGGGTGGTGGCGATGATCGCCCCTTCGGGCCGTTCGGGCGTGGGCTGGGCCGCGTACTGGGTGTGCGCCGCGGCCCAGGTCTCCTGGCGTGCGACCGCCAGTGCGGCAGGCAGGTCCAGGTCGAGGATGGTGATGCCCGGCAGGGTGGCGAGGTGCTCCGCCGTGCCGGGCCGGGCGCGGTCGGCTTCGACCAGGGCGCACGAGGGTGCGTAGAGGTACCAGCCGGCCTCGGCGTGCGCGCGGTGGATGAGGCGGGAGGCGAGGACGTTGCCCTGTCCTGCTGCCAGCATCGCCGTTTCGTCCAGCACGATGTGCGTTTCCGTCACCGGCCCCTCGCCTCCGCCAGGCGCCGGTCCAACTCGGTGTCCAGATCCTGCTGTTCGGAAACGGTCGGGGCGTAGCCGTTCCAGTCCTGCAGTGCGGCGCGGGCGCGCTCGGCCCGCTCGGCCCGCTCGGCCGGCGTGAGCAGCGTCTCGGCGAGACGGGCCAGATAGGCGCGCAGCGACAGCCCCTCGGCGGCGGCTATGGCGGCGAGTCTGTCCTTGGCTTCCTCGGGGATGCGGATGTTGGCGTCGGCCATGAGCGTTCTCCTTCCCATGGAGCAAGGGTACGGGTACGCACCCGTACCCGCAACGTTCGAGCCTGCGAGGTTCGGCCTCACCCTCTTGCCTGACGGACCGTCAGCTACGACGATGGCCCGGCACCGATATGACGAATCGGCAGACGAAGGCGAGGCGGGCCCGCCATGGCGCGCGTATTTCCGGAAGGTCGGCTGGTCTACGGGATGCAGCTCCCGGTCCAGTCGCAGAGCACCCTCTACGCCGAGCCCTGGGAGGCCTCGGCGACCGCCGCGGATCTCGCCGAGGTCGCGCGGGCCGCCGACCGGGCCGGCTTCGGGTACGTGGCCACCTGCGACCACGTGGCCATCCCGCGGCGGCTCGCCGGCCCCATGAGCACCATCTGGTACGACCCGGTGGCCACCCTGTCCTTCCTCGCCGGCGTCACCGAGAACGTCCGGCTCCTCAGCCACGTCGCGATCCTCGGCCTGCGCCACCCGCTGATCAGCGCCAAGCAGTACGCCACCCTCGACCACCTCTCCGGCGGCCGGCTGATCCTCGGCGTGGGCGCGGGGCACGTCCAGGAGGAGTTCGAGATCCTCGGCGTGGACTTCGCCCGCCGCGGGGCCGTGCTCGACGAGACCCTGGACGCGCTGCGGGCGGCGCTGGGGCCCGAGGAGTACCCGGAGTTCGAGGGCGAGCTGTTCTCCTTCAAGGACCTCGGCCAGCTGCCCCGGCCCGCCCAGGAGCGGATCCCGGTCTGGGTCGGCGGTTCCTCGCCCGCCGCCGTCCGCCGGGCCGCGGTCCGCGGGGACGGCTGGCTCCCGCAGGGGGACCCGCGCGACAAGCTCCCCGCGCAGATCGCCCGCATCAGGGAACTGCGCGCCGGTGCAGGAGTCGCCGGCCCCTGCGAGATCGGCGCGATCACCGAGGCGCTGTACGTGGGCGAGCCCGGCTGGGACACCGGCCGCCGGGCCCTCACCGGCAAGGCGGAGGCGCTCGCGGAGTCCCTGCGGGAGTACAAGGCGCTCGGCGTGGACCAGATCCAGATCCGCTTCCGCAGCCGCGACCGTGCCGAACTGACCGACCAGATCACCGCTTTCGGGGCCGAGGTCGGCCCCCTCCTCAACGACTAGGCCGAGACGATCAGGAGCATGACCATGGGCAAGCTGGACGGGCGCGTCGTCATCATCACCGGCGCGGCACGCGGCCAGGGCGAGCAGGAGGCCCGGCTCTTCGCCGCCGAGGGCGCCAAGGTGCTCCTCGGTGACGTGCTGGACGAGCAGGGCACGGCGGTGGCCAAGGACATAGGCGAGGACCGGGCCCGGTACGTGCGGATGGACGTGAGCCGCGAGGAGGACTGGGCGGCCGCGGTCGCCGCGGCGAAGGAGGCCTTCGGCCGGATCGACGGCCTGGTCAACAATGCGGGCATCCTGCGCTTCAACGAGCTGACCTCGACCCCGCTGGAGGAGTTCCAGCAGGTGGTCCAGGTCAACCAGGTCGGTGCCTTCCTCGGCATCAGGACGGTGGCCCCCGAGATCGAGGCGGCCGGCGGCGGCACTATCGTCAACACCTCCTCGTACACCGGCCTGACGGGCATGGCGTACGTCGGCACCTACGCCGCCACCAAGGCCGCCATCCTCGGCCTCACCCGGGTGGCCGCGCTGGAACTGGCGGCCAAGGGGATCCGGGTCAACGCGATGTGCCCGGGAGCCGTGGACACCCCGATGGCCAATCCGGGGCTGCTGGACCCCGCGAACATGACCGACGAGGCCCGGGACGCGATGGCCGAGCTCTACAAGCGGGTCGTCCCGATGGGGCGGGTGGGGCAGCCGGAGGAGATCGCCAGGCTGGCGCTCTTCCTGACCGGCGAGGACTCCTCGTACATCACCGGCCAGCCGTTCGTCATCGACGGCGGCTGGATGGCGGGCGTCAGCATCCTGTAGCGGTCCGCCAGTCCATCTGATGGAGCGTCAGGTATTGACGCTCCCGCCCCCGCGATGGAACAGTCGAGACATCGAATCTGACGCAACGTCAGAAACCAAAGGACGGTGAACCCCTTGGAATTCGGGCTCTTTGTGCAGGGATACGTGCCTGAGGCACGGTCCAAGGTCGACCCCGAGGCAGAGCACAAGGCGCTGATCGAGGAGACCGAGTACGTCATCCAGGCGGACAAGGCGGGCTTCAAGTACGCCTGGGCCTCCGAGCACCACTTCCTGGAGGAGTACTCGCACCTGTCGGCGAACGAGGTGTTCCTCGGGTACCTCGCCCACGCCACCGAGCGCATCCACCTCGGCTCCGGCATCTTCAACCCGCTCGCCCCGGTGAACCACCCGGTCAAGGTGGCCGAGAAGGTCGCCATGCTCGACCACCTCTCCAAGGGCCGCTTCGAATTCGGCACCGGCCGCGGGGCGGGCAGCCACGAGATCCTCGGCTTCCTTCCCGGCATCGAGGACATGAACGGCACCAAGGAGATCTGGGAGGAGACCATCGCGGAGTTCCCCAAGATGTTCCTCCAGGAGGAGTACGAGGGGTTCCAGGGCAAGCACTGGTCGCTGCCGCCGCGGAAGATCTTCCCCAAGCCGTACGGGAAGGCGCACCCGGCCATGTGGTACGCCGCCGGGTCCCCGTCCTCGTACGCGATGGCGGCGAAGAAGGGCCTGGGCGTCCTCGGCTTCAGCGTCCAGAAGGTCTCGGACATGGAGTGGGTCCTCGACCAGTACAAGACGGCGATCCGGGAGGCCAAGGCGATCGGCGCCTTCGTCAACGACAACGTGATGGTCACGTCGACCGCGATCTGTGCGGAGACGCACGACAAGGCGGTGGAGATCGCGGTCAACGCGAACATGAACCGCTTCCAGTCGCTGGTCTTTCGCTACCACGACACCTTCCCGCGTCCGGAGGCGATCCCGCAGTGGCCGGAGACCCTGCCGGAGTACAACGCGGAGATCATCGAGCTGCTGATCGCGGAGGAACTGCTCATCTGCGGTGACCCGTCGGAGGTCCGCGCCCAGTGCAAGCGCTGGGAGCAGGCGGGCGCGGACCAGCTCTCCTTCGGTCTGCCGACCGGGGTCTCGTACGAGGACACGATGACCACGATCAAGCTCATCGGCGAGCACGTCATCCCGGAGATAGACACGGACCCGGTGCACCGCACCACCCGCTTCCGCCAGGCCGTCTGACCCGGCGGGGGAACGGGACGGCGTCTTCCCGGACCGCCGCCCCGCACCGGCCCCGGCCGGAGGTCGTGCCGAGGCCGCGGCCGCCCGGCGGCCTCCGGCCGGGGCACGCGGGGGCCGCGCCGCCGTTGGGGCTCCGCCCCGAACCCCGCACCGCCGCGGTTACGCCGGCCGAATCCGGCCCCGCCGGCGAGGCTGACATATCCAGCCCCGCCGGAGCTTGAGGCGGATCCAGTACGGCCGCAACGCGAACACCGGCAGAAGGGACGTCATGCTCGACCACCTGATCAAGGGCGCGACCGTCGTGGACGGCACCGGCGTCCCCGCCCGCGTCGCAGACGTGGGGATACGCGACGGCCGGATAGCCGTGATCGCCGCGCCCGGCAGCGTCACCGAAGAGGCCCGTACCAGCGAGGACGCCACCGGCCTGGTCCTCAGCCCCGGCTTCGTCGACCCCCACACGCACTACGACGCCCAGCTCTTCTGGGACCCCTACGCCACGCCCTCCATGAACCACGGCGTGACCACCGTCGCCGGCGGCAACTGCGGCTTCACCCTGGCGCCGCTCAACCCGGCCCGCCCGGAAGACGCCGACTACACGCGCCGCATGATGAGCAAGGTCGAGGGCATGGCCCTCAAGGCCCTGGAGGAGGGCGTCGACTGGACCTGGTCCACCTTCGGCGAGTACCTCGACGCGCTGGAGGGCCGGATCGCCGTCAACGCCGGGTTCATGGTCGGCCACTGCGCCCTGCGCCGCCACGTCATGGGCGAGGACGCCGTCGGCGGGCAGCCCACCCCCGAGCAGATGCAGCAGATGCTCGACCTCTTCCACGACGCCATGACCGCCGGCGCCTGGGGCCTGTCCACCACCCAGTCCTCCACCCACTCCGACGGCTCGGGCGCCCCCGTCGCCTCCCGGCACGCCGCACCGGCCGAGCTCCTCGCGCTCTCCGAGGCCGTCGCCGAACACGAGGGCACCCAGCTCGAAGCGATCGTCGCCGGCTGCCTCGACCAGTTCTCGGACGACGAGATCGACCTCTTCGTCGACATGAGCGCGGCCGCCGGACGCCCCCTGAACTGGAACGTCCTCACCATCGACGCCTCCGTCCCCGAACGGGTCCCGCGCCAGCTGATCCCCAGCGAGCGCGCCCGCAAGGCCGGCGGCCGGATCGTCGCGCTGACGATGCCGATCCTCACCCCCATGAACATGTCCCTCGGGACCTTCTGCGCGCTGAACCTCATCCCCGGCTGGGGCGAGATCCTCGGCCTGCCCCTCCCCGAGCGGATCGAGAAGCTCCGCGACGCCGGCGTGCGCGCCGAGATGCTGCGCCGCGCCGACAGCAAGGAGGCCGGCGTCTTCCGGCGCCTCGCCAACTTCGGCCGGTACGTCATCGGCGACACGTACAGCAAGGAGAACGAGGGCCTCTCCGGCCGCGTCGTCAACGACATCGCGGCGGAGCGCGGCCAGGACCCCTTCCACTGCCTGGTGGAGATCTGCGCCAACGACGACCTGCGCACGGTCCTGTGGCCGATGCCCACCGACAACGACCCGGCCAGCTGGGCGCTGCGCGCCGAGACCTGGCAGCACGAGGACGTCATGCTCGGCGGCTCCGACGCCGGCGCCCACCTGGACCGGATGTGCGGGGCCCCGTACACGACCCGCTTCCTCGGCGACTGCCTGCGCGGCCGCAAGCTGGTGCCCCTGGAGCAGGCGGTACGGATGCTCACGGACGACCCGGCCCGGCTGTTCGGGCTGCGCGAGCGCGGCCGCGTCGCCGAGGGGTACCACGCGGACCTGGTCCTCTTCGACCCGGAACGCATCGAGGCGGGCCCGGCGACGCTCGTCCACGACCTGCCCGGGGACAGCCCGCGGCTGGACGCGCGGGCCATCGGCATCGTCTCGGTACGCGTCAACGGCGTGGAGACCATCCGCAACGACGAGGTGACGGGCGCCGTGCCGGGCATCGTGCTCAGGTCGGGCCGGGACACGAGGACAGTGAGCACGCGATGACGGACGCGCACGCGCAGAACCTCTACATCGGCGGCGAGTGGGTGGAGCCGGCGGGCGGTCACTACGAGGTGGTCAACCCGGCGGACGAGTCGGTGGTGGGGCTCGCGCCCGAGGCCTCGCGCGGGCAGGTCGAGGACGCGGCCCGCGCCGCTGCCGAGGCCTTCGAGGGCTGGTCCCGTACGAAGCCCGAGGCGCGGGCGGCGATCCTCGACCGGGCCGCGGACATCATGCAGCGGGAATTCGAACCGTGGACGGCGCTGGCCCGGGCGGAGACGGGCGCGCCGACCGGGATCGCGCGCGGCATGCAGGTCGGCGTCGGGGTGGCCCGCTTCCGCCGGTACGCGCGCGGGGCCCTCGAACCCGTCGAGAAGGGCCTCCCGCCGCAGGTCACGGAGGCCGGCCCGATGGGGCGGGCGAGCATCCTGGGCGCGCTGGAGGTGCGCCAGCCGGTCGGCGTGGTCACCTGCATCACCTCGTACAACAACCCGTGGGCGAACCCGGCCGGCAAGGTGGCCCCGGCCCTGGCCATGGGGAACACGGTGGTGGTCAAGCCGGCCCCGCAGGACCCGCTGTCGGTGTTCAAGATGGCCGGCGCGCTCGCGGAGGCCGGGGTGCCGGCGGGCGTGGTGAACGTGGTGAACGGCCGGTCGGTGGAGGTCGGCGAGGCCGCCGTGGACTCCCCGTACGTGGACATGGTGTCCTTCACCGGATCCACGGGCGTCGGGCAGCGCATCGCGGAGGTCTGCGGCCGCACCATGAAGCGGCAGCTGATGGAGCTCGGCGGAAAGGGCGCGGCGATCGTCTTCGGGGACGCGGACCTGGACGCGGCCGTGATGGGGATCGGGACGACCTTCTCCTTCTACTCCGGACAGATATGCACCGCCCCGACCCGGGTGATCGCGCACCGCTCCGTCTACGACCGGCTGATCGAGAAGCTCACCGGCTACCTCGCCTTCATGAAGGTCGGCGACCCGGCGGCGGCCGGCACGGTGGTGGGCCCGGTGATCTCGGCGGCGCACCGGGACCGCGTGGAGTCGTACGTCGAGCTGGGGAAGAAGGAGGGCGCGCGGATCGCGTACGGCGGCGAGCGCCCGGTGGTGGGGGAGGGCGGCAAGGGCTTCTATGCGGCCCCGACCCTCCTCGTCGACTGCACGAACGACATGCGGGTGGTCCGCGAGGAGATCTTCGGCCCGGTGGTCGTGGTCGTCCCCTTCGACGGGGACGAGGACGAGGCGGTCCGGCTGGCCAACGACAGCGACTTCGGCCTGCTGAGCTACGTGTGGTCCGGGGACTCGGCGCGCGCGTTCCGCGTGGCGCGGCGAGTCCCCGGACCACACGTAGCTCAGCAGGCCGAAGTCGCTGTCGTTGGCC
>NZ_JARAYQ010000261.1:0-11463 GCF_033794505.1 Streptomyces sp. MB09-01
GACCCTGGGCGTCCGCCCTGCGCCTGCCTTCCGCCTGGCCCCACCCCCCGGCCGGCCCTTCCCCCTCAACCGCGCGCCCCCCCGGGGCGCCGCCGCCGTGGCGCCGCCCATGGCCGTACCCCGGCCCGCCCCGCCGGCCCGGGCGGGCCGAGGCCACGACCGCCCACAGGACCCAGACGACGGCGACCAGGGCCCGTACCCAGGCGGGGCTCAGGGGGGTCCAGGGGATCATCAGGACGGCCTTGTCGAAGGCGTCCAGCAGGGTGAGCCCGGCCAGCAGCAGGGTCAGGCGGGCCAGCCAGGGACGGCCGGGGCGCAGCGCCAGGCCGACACCCGTCCACCACAGGCCGAGCAGGAGGAGGGCGAGGGCCGGGACGAAGGTGGCGGTCAGCCCCGTCGTGGAGCCGGCCACGTCCAGGGCCAGGCCTGCCAGGCCGAGCAGCGAGGCGGCCGTGCCCAGCCGGGAGCCGCGCAGGCGGCGCCCCCACAGGACCCCGCCGACCAGCAGCAGGACGGCCGCGACGGCGAGCGCGAGCTGGGTCTCCACCCGCTCCAGGCCGCGCGCGCCGTACCAGTCGCAGCCGGCCGGGAGTTTGCGTGCCTGGACGTTGTAGTCGGCGCAGACGAGGAGTTGGACCAGCTTGACCGGTTCGCCGACCAGACGGGCCGACGCCCCCGTCACGGCGCCCCGGCGGTCACCGCACTGCGGGACCGTGCCGGGGGTGGAGCCGTCGGGGCCGTCCTGCCAGCAGTTGCCGCGGCCCTGCCCGTCCCACCACACGTCCATGCCGTTGGGGCGGGCGGCGCCGGACTTGTCCTTGCCCATGACGTTCCCGGCGTAGCGGTTGTGGTGGGAGGTGTCCGTCTGCTTCGACCACTTCTCCTCGCCCCGGATGAAGGCGGGGACCGCGCTGAGGAAGAAGCCCGCGCGCCGGTGCCCGTACACCCAGTTGTCCTCGTACAGGTTCCAGTTGCCGCCTGCGGTGATGATGCCGGTGCCGGGCGGCATGGAGATCTGCGGGCAGACGACGCCGCGTTCGTAGCCGCGCTCGATCGGCGGCTTGGCGCAGGTGCCGTCGGCGACGTGGTGGTAGTAGTCCTGATTGTTGTCGTGGATCAGGTTCCGCTCGAACTTGGCGTGGTTCTGCGGGAGCCCGGGGTGGCCGGGGAAGGCGCTGTCCATCGAGGCGCCGCCCATGTTCTGGTCGAACTCGTTGTCGTGGACCCAGACCGAGTCGCCCGCCGTACCGGAGTAGCCGACCATGTTGTGGTGGCTGCGGCAGCCGGTGATCTCGATGGAGTAGCGGGGTACGTCGTAGCCGCGGCCGTCGTTGATGTCGGAGGCGCTGCCGGGGTAGATGCCGGAGTCGCCGTTCCCGTACGACTCGCAGTTCTTGTAGAGCCCGTGGTCGCTGGCGAAGGTCAGGAAGCCGTACTCGTCGTTCCAGCGGGTCAGTACGTCGTCGATCACGAAGCCGTCGCCCGCGAGCACGTAGAGCGAGTTGAAGGTGGTGCGCTGGGCGGTGAAGTTGCGGAAGTAGATGCCGTTGGACTTGTCGGCGCGGATGGCGTTCAGCTTCTGGTACTTGGCGTCGATGACCACGTCCAGCCGGGTCGCGCCCGTGCCCTCGATCTGCAGGTTCGTCTTGCCGAGGATCGCGACGAGGTTCTGGTTGTGCCGGCACTGCACCTGCTGCTCGTACGACAGGATCTGGTAGCCGAGTGAGGACTCGGGGGCCTTCAGTGCGGCGCACTCCCCCGTCGGCTTCGGCAGCGAGGGCTCCTCCTCGTACAGGCCGGGGAGGATCGCGATGTTCATCCCGGGCCGGTCGACGGCGTCGACGGCCTCCTGGAGGTGGCGGTAGCCGCTCTTCTCGCACTGCTCGTACAGGGCGAGGTTGCGCCGGCGGAGCTCTTCCGGGAAGGCGGATATCCGGCGTTCGAAGGCGGGCCGGTCGGTCTTGCAGACGACCAGGTCGGGCTCGGCCTTCCGGTATTCCGGTACGGATCCGGAGCCGTCCGGGAGGGTGACCGGGCGCTCTTCGTGCGCGCGGGCGGCGGGCGCGGCGGCGAAGAGGGTCAGGAGGGCAAGGAGGGCGGCGAGGAGCGCCGCCGGCACGGCAGGGAACCTGCGGGTCCACGACATGCGCGTGAGAGTAGAGCAATGTTCATCTTTTGGGATCCCCTCCTGCGCGAATCCGTCCCAGGTCTGCGCGAATCCATCCGGGGGCTGCACGAATCCGCCCGGGGGCTGTGCGAATCCGTCAACGGTCTGCGCGAAATCCGTCAACGGTCTGCGCGGATCCGTCCAGGGTGCCGGATTACAGGGTTCCCGCCCGTCCCGCAGCCCCGCAGCCCCGCAGCCCCGCAACCCGACCCCCGGCGCCTCGAGGCCCCAGGACCCCGTTGACGCGCGGGCCGCGGAATCCTACTGTCGACCATAGGATTCCTTCGACGGAGCGGGAGCAGCACATGAGCGAGCAGGCCGGCAGCGAGCAGGCCCGGAAGACGGCAGAGGGACTGGAGTACCTCACCGGCTTCGGCAACGAGCACAGCTCGGAGGCCGTCCCCGGCGCCCTCCCGCTCGGCCGGAACTCGCCCCAGCGCGCGCCCCTCGGCCTCTACGCCGAGCAGCTCAGCGGCAGCGCCTTCACCGAGCCCCGCACCCACAACCGCCGCTCGTGGCTCTACCGGATCCGCCCCTCGGCCGCGCACCCGCCCTTCACCCGGATCGACAACGGGGCCCTGCGCACCGCGCCCTTCACCGAGGCGGCGGACCCGAACCGGCTCCGCTGGAACCCGCTGCCCGACCCGGCCCCCGGCACCGACTTCCTGTCCGGCCTGTGGACCCTCGGCGGCAACGGCGACGCGGCCCAGCGCGCCGGCATGGCCATCCACCTCTACTCCGCCAACTCGTCCATGACGGACCGGGTGTTCAGCGACTCCGACGGCGAGCTGCTGATCGTCCCCGAGCGCGGCGGACTGCTCCTGCGCACCGAGCTCGGCCTGCTCGCCGCCCGGCCGGGCGACGTGGCCCTCATCCCGCGCGGCGTCCGCTTCCGCGTCGAGCTGCTGGACGCCGACGCCCGCGGCTACGTCTGCGAGAACTACGGCCAGCCCTTCGAGCTGCCGAACCTGGGCCCGATCGGCGCCAACGGCTTGGCTGCCGCACGGGACTTCCAGGCCCCGGTGGCGGCGTACGAGGACGTCGAGCGTCCGACCGAGGTGATCAACAAGTTCTGCGGCAACCTCTGGTCGGCCATCTACGACCACTCACCGCTCGACGTGGTCGCCTGGCACGGCAGCCACGTCCCGTACGTCTACGACCTGCACCGCTTCAACGTCCTGGGCTCGATCAGCTACGACCACCCCGACCCGTCGATCTTCACGGTCCTGACCTCGCCCTCGGACACCCCGGGCCTGGCGGGCGTGGACTTCGTGGTCTTCGCGCCGCGCTGGCTGGTCGGCGAGGACACCTTCCGCCCGCCCTACTTCCACCGCAACGTGATGAGCGAGTACATGGGCCTCATCGAGGGCGCCTACGACGCCAAGGCCGAAGGTTTCGTCCCCGGCGGCGGCTCGCTCCACAACATGATGTCCGCGCACGGCCCCGACCGGGAGACCTTCGACCGGGCGAGCGCCGCCGAGCTGAAGCCGCAGAAGATCGACGACGGCCTGGCCTTCATGTTCGAGACCCGCTGGCCGATCACCGCCACCGCCCAGGCGGCCGGCGCCGATCACCTCCAGCGCGGCTACGACGACGTGTGGCAGGGTCTGCAGCGCCACTTCCGCGCCTGACCTGCACTGCATACCCTGCAGGCGCTGCACGTCACCCCCTGTCCAGCCGTTCGGAGATCCACCCGTGACCGCCTTCGCCCCCGACTCGCTGGTACTGAACCGGAAGCTGCCGCTCTGGTATCAGGTGTCGCAGTCACTGCGCGCCTCGATACTGGGGCGCACTCCGGACGCCTCGCTGCGCCTGCCCACCGAGGAGCAGCTGGCCGAGCACTACGGGGTGAGCGTGCTGACCATGCGGCAGGCCCTGAAGGAGCTGGAGGGCGAGGGCCTGATCAGCCGGCACCGGCGGCGCGGAACCTTCATCGAGCCGGGCGCGCTGCGCAGCACCCCGGTCCGGCTGCTGGGCTCGGTCGACGCGATCGTGGCCCAGCAGTCCGGTGATCGCACGACGATCCTCGGCCACGGGCGCACACCCGTGGCCGGGGAGCTGCTGGAGCACTTCCCGGCCACGCCCGAGGTGGTCACGTACCGCCGGCTGCGCCGCGACCGCGAGAGCGGGGAGCCGACCAACTGGGCCGAGAACGCGGTGCTTCCGGAGTTCGCCGAGGCGGTGGACCTCGCCGATCTGGAGCGCTGGCCGATGACCAAGGTGCTGCGGGACGTCGTGGGCGTCCGCATCAGCCGCATCACGGACACGGTGGAGGCCCGGCTGGCCGACCCGGAGACGGCCGAGCTGCTCCAGGTCCCGCTGCTCAGCCCGATCCTGCACTACACGGGCGTGACGTACGACGAGGACGGCCGGGTGGTGGACGTGGCGCGGATCCGCTACCGCGGCGACCGCTTCTCCTTCACGGTGACGGTCGACGCCCACTGACCTACTTCTCGTCGGCCTCCGTGGTGCGCTCGCCCTCCGCCTGGGACGGCGTGGTCCGCATCGTCTGGGGGTGGCGCTCCTTGCGCTGCTTGTCGTCCATGTCCTCGTCGAGGCGCTCGCCCTCGGCCTGCGACGGAGTCGAGTATTCGTCGTACTGGCTCATGACCGTCTCCTCGGTCGATCCCGTACGTATGTGTCACTTATGCGTACATAAGGAGCGTAACGCTTCGGCCTGGACGCAGCCCGGCCATCGGATCCCGTCGCTACCATCGGCGGCGTGAGCGAAGACGTACCGCTGCTGGACGATCTGATGCCCTGGGCCGTGGGCGGCCTGCGCCTGGGCCGGGACTGGGTGGCCGCGCCCGATCCGGCGGCCCTGCGCGCCCGCTGGGCCACCCTGACCGGCTCCGAAGGGGCAGAGCGAGAGCGGCTGTTCCGCCCGAGCCGCGTCCGCACGCCCGCCGGCGGGGCGGCCGCGCTGCCGGGCCAGCGCTCGGCGGCCACGGCCCGTTTCGCCGACGCGCCCGGCCCCTGCCCCGACCCCGTACGGGTGCTCCGCGAGCCGTTCGACGAGCAGTGGCTCCTGCCCGACCAGCGGCTGATCGACACGGCCCGGCCGGAGCTCTGGCGGGTCCGGGACGAGCACCAGGTGTTCCTCGTCGAGACCCCCGACCCGCTGGTCACCGCGCACCTCCCGGCCGGCCGGCTCGGCCGGATCCGCCCGCTGCACCGGCGCCCCGGCGGCGCCGAGCCCAATCTCACCCCCGGCCTGCTTCCCCTGCTGGGCGAGCGCTACGGCGGCTGGGCCACCCCCGAGGACTTCCTGTGCTGGGTGCTCGCCGCGGGCCGCCCGGGCCCGCGCGGCTACGAGGTTCCGCTCGCCGCCGACCCCGCACGCTGGCGGGCCGGGCTGGAGCTGGGGCACCGGCTGCTCACCGTGCAGCTGCGCGGGGAGCGGGGCGGTGAGCCGCCGCGACTGCCGGGCGGACGGCGCCCGTACGTCCGCTCGGCGGTCGCGGCGTGGCCGCAGGGGCTCGCGTACGACGCCAGCAGCGAGACGCTGAGTCTCGGGGGCGGGACGGTCTCCCCCGTGCCGGCCGGGGCCTGGGAGTACGAGGCGCAGGGCGTGCGGGTCCTGGAGGCCTGGTTCGCCGCGCGTACCGCGCACCGCGGTCCGGCCGCCGACGGGCTGGAGGCGCTGGGGCCCGCCGAGTGGCCGCAGAGCTGGACCTCGGAGCTGCTCGCCCTGGTGACCACCCTGGCACTGCTGGCCGATCTGGCGCCGGAGCGGGCCGCGTTCGAGCCGGGGCCGAACCTGCCGGCCCGGGAGCTGCGCGCGGCCGGGGTGCTGCCGCCGCCCGGTTGGGCCCGGCGCCCGGCCTCGGTGCTGGACCACCACGAGGAGGGCCCGGGCGGGCAGTTCGCACTCCTCTGAGCCGCGGCGTGCGGGCGGGCAGTTCGCACTCCCCTGAGCCACGGCGTGCGGGCGGGCCCGCCCCCGAAGACGGACCCGCGCGCTCACGTCCCCCAGGCCCCCAGCAGCCGTGAGACGGAGCGGTCGAACACCGCGGCCATGTCCAGTCCCGCGCCGGGGACCGGGCCGCCGCCCGCGAGGGCAGCCGCCAGCCGCGGGTACTCCCCGGTGGCCAGGCGGGAGCCGAGCCAGGCCGACCGCACGCCCTGCTCCTCCGCCTCGCTCCACGGCAGCGCCCGGGCTCGCTCGGCCAGCGCCAACTCGCCCGCCACGTAGGTCGCGACGGTGCCGTTGACCGCGGCGACGAGCTCCAGCTTCTCGGCGTCCGGCGCGTCCAGCGGGGCCAGGCAGTCCAGGCTGTACTCCAGGTAGCGCAGGGCGTTCGGGCCGAAGCCGTAGACGGGGCTCAGCAGGCGCGGCAGCCAAGGGTGGCGGTGCATCAGCGCGCGCGTCTGCCGGGCCAGCGCCAGCTGGTCGGCCCGCCAGTCGCCGGTCGGCGGGGTGAGCTCGTACTCGCCGCTGACCGCGTCGACCATCAGCTCGTACAGGTCCTCCTTGCGCGGCACGTAGTTGTAGAGGGACATCGTCCCCGCGCCGATCCCGGCGGCCACGCGCCGCATCGAGACGGCCTCGATCCCCTCCGCGTCGGCGATCCGCACCGCTTCGGCCGCGATGGAGTCACGGCTGTGCGCGGGCCTGGGGCCGCGGCCGGCCCGGTGGGGCCGGGACCAGATCACTTCGGGTTCAGCGGGTCGCCCGCCGGCTGTCATCGCTCAGATCACCTCGTCGTCTCGACCACCATCTTAGTTACGTACGCCGTACGTAGTGAGGTACGGTGGCACACATGACGACTACGTACGCTGTACTTAGTGAGGCTCTGGAGAAGAGCTACGGGGAGGTCCACGCCCTGCGCGGCCTCGATCTCGCCGTTGCCGAGGGCGCGGTGTGCGGCCTCCTCGGCCCCAACGGCGCGGGCAAGACCACCGCCGTCCGGATCCTCACCACCCTCACCGCGCCCACCGCCGGCCGCGCCCTCGTCGCCGGCCACGACGTCACCCGCGAGCCCGCGGCCGTCCGCCAGGCCATCGGGGTCACCGGCCAGTACGCCTCCGTCGACGGGGATCTGACGGGCCGCGAGAACCTCCGGCTCTTCGCCCGGCTCGCCGGACTGCGCGGCTCCGCCGGCCGGGCACGTGCCGACGAGCTGCTGGAACGGTTCGGGCTCGCCGAGGCCGCCGACCGCGTGGCCGCCACCTGGTCCGGCGGCATGAAGCGGCGCCTGGACCTGGCCGCCGGGCTGGTCACCCGCCCCCGGGTGCTGTTCCTCGACGAGCCCACCACCGGCTTGGACCCGGCGGCCCGCGAGCAGATCTGGAGCGCGGTGCGCGCGCTCGCGGAGGAGGGCACCACGGTGCTGCTCACCACCCAGTACCTGGAGGAGGCCGACCGGCTCGCGGACGACATCGTGGTCGTCGACCGCGGCGGGGTGGCCGCCACCGGCACCCCGGCCGGGCTCAAGGCCCGCATCGGCGCCTACGCGGAGGTCACCGTCGCCGCCCGCGGGGCCCTGTCCGCCGCCGCCGGCGTTCTCGACCAGCTCACCGGGGGCCGGCCCGTGCTCGACGAGGAGCGGCTGACCGTGGGCGTGACCGTCCTCGACAGCGGGCTCACCCTGCCGCGGATCATCCGGGAACTCGACACCGCCGGCGTCCCGGTCACGGACGCCGGCCTGCGCCCGCCCACCCTCGACGAGGTGTTCCTGCGCCTCACCCAGGCCCGTTCCGCCGATCAGGAGTACGCCGCATGAGCACCCTGCTGTCCGACGGCGGAGCCGTCTTCACCCGCCAGCTCCAGAAGGCCCGGCACGCCCCGGCGCTCCTGGTCCTCACCCAGACCATGCCGATCACCATGCTGCTGTTCTTCGGGTACGTCTTCGGCAGCGCCCTCGCCATGCCGGGCGGCGAGTACCGGGAGTTCCTGGTGCCCGGGCTGCTCGCCGCCACCGCCGCGAACGGCCTGATGACCGGCATGTTCACCGCGGCGCAGGACGCCCACCGCGGCGTGATGGACCGGTTCCGCACCCTGCCGATGAGCCGCACCGCCGTCCCGCTCGGGCAGACGGCGGCCGATCTGCTCACCACGGGCGTGTCGATGGCGCCGCTGATGCTGGTGGGGCTGGCGATGGGCTGGCGGATCGAGAACGGCCTGCCCGGCGCGCTGGGCGCCCTGGGCGTGCTCCTGCTGTTCCGCTTCGCCACCGCGTGGGTGGGCACGTACCTCGGCCTGCTGAGCAGGAGCGAGGAGGCGGCGGGCCAGCTCGGCAGCGCCACCTTCGTCCTGCCGATGCTGTCCAGCGCGTACCTGCCGACCGCCGGGCTGCCCGGGTGGCTGCGCGCGGTCGCCGAGTGGAACCCGATCAGCGCCGTCGCCACCGCTGTGCGCGAGCTGTGCGGGAACGCCGGGGGCGGGGCGGCGGCCGGGGCCGCCTGGCCCGCGGCGCACCCCGTGGCCGGGGCGCTGCTCTGGTCGGTGCTGCTCCTCGCACTGTTCGTGCCGCTGGCCACGCGCAGGTTCGCCCGCGGGGAGGCGGCGCGCGGATGACGCACGTCACCGCCCCGCGTGGTGACAGTTCCCGTCCGACCCGGTAGGCAGGGCCCATGGCTACCGAAACGGCTCCCGCACGAACCCCTGAACCGCTCCCGCTGGACGGCATCACCGTCGTCGCCGTCGAACAGGCCGTCTCGGCCCCCTTCGCCACCCGCCAGCTCGCCGACCTCGGCGCCAGGGTGATCAAGGTCGAGCGTCCCGACGGCGGCGACTTCGCCCGCGCGTACGACACCGCCGCGCACGGCCTCGCCTCACACTTCGTCTGGGCCAACCGGGGCAAGGAGTCGATCGCGCTCGACCTGAAGGACCCGCGCGGCCGGGAGGTCCTGCACGGCCTGCTGGCCGACGCCGACGTCTTCGTGCAGAACCTCGCGCAGGGCGCCGCCGCCCGGCTCGGGCTCGACTCGGCCGCGCTGTGCGCGCGTTACCCCCGGCTGGTAGCCGTGGACGTCTCCGGCTACGGCTCCGAGGGCCCGTACGCCCACAAGCGCGCCTACGACATGCTCGTGCAGTGCGAGGCGGGCCTGGTCTCGGTGACCGGCACCCCGGAGCAGCCCGTCAAGGCGGGGATCCCGGCGGCCGACATCGCGGCGGCCATGTACGCCTTCTCGGGGGTGCTCGCCGCCCTGCTGCGCCGCGGGGTCACCGGGCGAGGGGGCAGGGTGGAGGTGTCGATGCTGGACGCGCTGGCGGAATGGATGGGGCATCCGCTCCACCACACGATGCACGGCGGGGAGCAGCCCGTGCGCACCGGACTCGCGCACGCGGTGATCGCACCCTACGACGCCTACCCGACGGCCGACGGGGACCGGGTGCTGCTGTCGGTGCAGAACGACCGCGAGTGGCGCCGGCTCGCCCAACAGGTGCTGGAGCAACCCGAGTTGGCCGAGGATCCGGCGTACGCGACGAACGCGGCCCGCACCGGGAACCGGGCGAAGACCGACGCGGTGGTGGCGCAGGCCCTGGGGCGGCTGGGCGCCGACGAGGCGATCGGGCGGCTGGAGGCGGCGGGCATCGCCTGCGCGCGGCTGAACTCGGTGGCCCAGCTGGCCGGGCACCCGCAGCTGGCGGCCCGGGACCGCTGGCGGGAGGTGGGATCACCGGCCGGACCGCTGCGGGCCCTGCTGCCGCCGATCGGGCTGCCGGGCGGCGCGGCACCGCACATGGGTGCGGTGCCCGCGCTGGGCGAACACACCGAAGCCCTGCTGCGCGCCCTGGGGATGGCGGACGCGCAGATCTCGGAACTGCGCCGGGACGGTGTGATCGGGTAGGGCCGGGGAGCCGCAGGCCCGAGGGCGAACGGCTGCGGTGCGGGGACGGTTACGAACGGCGGCTGCCGAAGAGCGTGCGACGCAGACGGCGCAGCGGCGCGAAGAGCGAGACGCGCGCGCTCCGGCTCCGCAGGCGGTGCGTGTGGTCGCGGGAGGTGAGCTCGCGCATCAGCAGCGTCGCCTCGGCGGTCTCCCGGTGCGGGACGGCGGGTCCGCCCAGCACGGCGAGATGGCGGTCGAGGCGCGAACTGCTCGCACCACTGCCGCAGGTGATGGCAGGCACGCGAGGCGGCCTGCTGCGCATAGCTATCTGTTCCATGTTCTCTCCCCACCCGTACGAGGGCACCCGGCCCGGGCAGGTTAACCCTATCGCCCCCGCGTCGCCCCCGGGTATCCCGGTGGTGTGAATTACCCCTATGGCTACGGGTAGTTGACGATTACTCAGCGGAGTCGATCGTCACTCTCCGCACAGAGGTGACGCTGCGGAAGGTCACGCCGCGAGTCCCGTCACGACAGGGGCCACTTGCCGCCCACTGCGCTAACTTGGAGTGACCGCCCGATGACACGCGGGCGCAGAGGAACGCACTCGGGGGGCCGCGTGAGTGAGCAATCGAACTCCGATCGCGTCGTATCGGGCCGGTACCGGCTGCTGGAACCGATCGGCCGGGGCGGCATGGGCGTCGTGTGGCGGGCCCGGGACGAGGTGCTGGCCCGTGACGTGGCCGTCAAGGAGGTACGGGCACCCGCCGGACTGGATCCCGCAGAACTGCAGCGCATGTACCGGCGGCTGGAGCGGGAGGCCTGGGCCGCGGCCCGGGTCTCGCACCGCGGGGTCGTCACCGTCTACGACGTCGCCTCCGAGGACGGGCGGCCCTGGATCGTGATGGAGCTGGTGCGCGGGCTCTCGCTGGCCGACGTACTGGAGGCGGAGGGGCCGATGACCCCGCAGCGCGCCGCCCACACCGGGGAACAGGTGCTGGCCGCACTGCGCTGTGCGCACGACGCGGGGGTGCTGCACCGGGACGTGAAGCCGGGCAACGTGCTGATCGCCAATGACGGCCGGGTGGTCCTCAGCGACTTCGGGATCGCGAGCCTGGAGGGCTCCTCAGCGATCACCATGACGGGCGAGGTGGTCGGCTCACCCGAATTCCTGGCGCCTGAGCGGGCGTTGGGGCGCGATCCGGGACCCGGGTCGGACCTGTGGTCGCTCGGGGTCATGCTCTACGCCGCCGTCGAGGGGGTCACCCCGTTCCGGCGGGCCACCCCGCTGGACACCCTGCGGGCTGTGGTGGACGCGGAGTTGCCGCCGCCGCGCCGGGCCGGACCGCTGGAGCCCGTACTGGAGGGGCTGCTGCGCAAGGATCCGGCCGAGCGGCTGCCCGCGGCGGAGGCGGCCCGGATGCTGCGGGTGGTGGGCGCGGGCGGGGCCGTACGGGCCTCCGGCGGGCCGGTGTCGGGCCCGGGCTCGCCGACGGCCACCGCGCACCACGGGCACGAGG
>NZ_JARAYQ010000262.1:0-11438 GCF_033794505.1 Streptomyces sp. MB09-01
GCCCCGGCCGGCCCCGCCACGGCCGGAACCCCGGCCGGCAAGTCCCCGGCCGACGCCGACGCCGACGCCGACGCCGACCCCGGGTCGGCCCGGGTGCCCGTCGCGCCTGCAGCCCCGGCCCCCGTCCGGACGAGGACCACCGCACTCGCCGTCGTAGGCGCCCTGAAGACCGTCGCCGTCCGGACCGCCGCGATCCTCGCCCTGGTCGCCCTCTGGGAGGTCGCCCCGCGCGCCGGCCTCGTCGACGCCACCTTCCTGCCTCCCATCAGCGAAGTGGCCGTCGCCTGGTGGGAGCTGGCCGGCGACGGCCAGCTCGCCGACCACGCCCGGGCCAGCCTGGTCCGCTCCTTCGGCGGCTTCGGCATCGCCGTGGCCGTCGCGGTCCCGCTCGGCCTGCTCATCGGCTGGTACCGGCCCCTCGCCGACTTCCTCGGGCCGCTGCTGGAGGTCTTCCGCAACACCGCGGCCCTCGCGCTGCTCCCGGTCTTCGTGCTGCTCCTCGGCATCGGCGAGACCTCGAAGGTGTCGATCGTCGTGTACGCCTGCCTCTGGCCCGTCCTGCTCAACACCATCAGCGCCGTCCGGAACGCCGACCCCACCCTGATCAGGCTCGCCCGGTCGATGGACCTCTCCACGCCCCGCCTGTTCCAGAAGGTGATCCTGCCGGCCTCCGTACCGGCCGTCTTCACCGGAATCAGGCTGGCGGGTGCCGTCTCCATCCTCGTCCTGGTGGCCGCCGAGATGATCGGCGCCAAGGCGGGCCTCGGCTATCTGATCAACGCCTCGCAGTTCAACTTCGCGATCCCGCAGATGTACGCGGGCATCGTCACCATCTCCGCCGTCGGCGTGGCCTTCAACCAGCTGCTGGTCACGATCGAACGCCGCCTCAGCACCTGGCGGGTCCCGACCTGACGGCTGACGGCTGGCGGCCAACGGCCGACACCGCCGCCCGACGGCACACCCCCGCTTCGCGCCACCTGACACACGAGGAACCGTCATGACCACCGCCCCCCGGACCCTCCACCTCAACGCCTTCCTCATGAACGCCGGGCACCACGACGCCGCCTGGCGCCACCCCGACAGCACCCCCGAACGGGTCACCGACCTGCGCTACTTCCAGGAACTGGCCTGCACCGCCGAGCGCGGACGGCTCGACTCCATCTTCTTCGCCGACGGACTCGCCCTCTGGGGCAAGGCCCGCTACAACGCCCTCGGCGGTTTCGAGCCGCTCACCCTGCTGTCCGCCATCGCCGCCGTCACCGAGCACATCGGGCTGATCGCGACCGTCTCCACCACCTTCAACGAGCCCTTCAACACGGCCCGGAAGTTCGCCTCCCTCGACCACATCAGCGGCGGCCGCGCCGGCTGGAACATCGTCACCTCCGGCACCGTCGACGAGGCCCGTAACTTCAACCGCGACGAGCACCTGGCGCACAACCTCCGCTACGACCGGGCCCGCGAGTTCCTCGACGTCGCCACCAAGCTCTGGGACAGCTGGGAGGACGACGCGATCGTCCTCGACAAGGAGCGCGGCATCTACGCCGACACCGACAAGCTCCACCCCGCCGCCCACCGCGGCGAGTACTTCGGGGTCGCCGGACCGCTCAACGTCCCGCGCTCGCCCCAGGGCCACCCGCTCCTCGTGCAGGCCGGCTCCTCCGAAGACGGCAAGGAGTTCGCCGCCCAGTACGCCGAGGCCGTCTTCACCGCCCAGCAGACCCTCGCCGACGGCCAGACCTTCTACAAGGACCTCAAGTCCCGCCTCGTCAAGTACGGACGCACCGAGAGCGACCTGCTCGTCCTGCCCGGGATCGCCCCCGTCATCGGATCCACCGAGGCCGAGGCGAAGGCCCTGGAGCAGCAGCTCACCGACCTCCAGGTGCCGGAGTACGGCCTCGCCCAGCTCTCCGGGATGCTGGGCGTCGACCTGACCGGGCTGCCCCTCGACGGCCCGCTGCCCGACCTGCCCGAAGAGCGGGACATCAACGGCAACAAGAGCCGCTTCACCCTCGTCGCCGAGCTGGCCCGCCGCGACGGCCTCACCCTGCGCGAGCTGATCGCCCGTCTCGGCGCCGGCCGCGGCCACCGCACCTTCGCGGGCACCCCCGAGCAGATCGCCGATCAGCTGGAGGAGTGGTTCACGCAGGGCGCCGCCGACGGCTTCAACATCATGGCCCCCGTCCTGCCCACGGGCCTGACCGACTTCGTCGACCACGTCGTGCCGATCCTGCAGCGGCGCGGCCTGTTCCGCACCGAGTACGCCGGCCGCACCCTCCGGGAGAACTACGGCCTCGCCCGCCCGGCCAACCGCCACACCCGGGAGGACGCATGACGGACCACGTCACCGACGTCCTCGTCGTCGGCGGCGGACCGGCCGCCACCTGGACCGCCCTCAAGGCGGCCCGGGCCGGGGCCCGGGTCGTCCTGGCGGACAAGGGCTACTGCGGTACGAGCGGCGCCACGGCCGCCGGCGGCACCGGCGTCTGGTACGTCCCGCCCGAGCCCGCCTCCCGCGAGGCGGCCATGGCCTCGCGCGAGGGCCTCGGCGGCTACCTGGCCGACCGGCGCTGGATGGCCCGGGTCCTCGACGAGACGTACGACCGGATGAACGAGCTGGCCACCGAGGGGCGCTACCCGTTCCCCACCGGGCCGGACGGCCGGCCGCTCCGCAACGGCCTCCAAGGCCCCGAGTACATGCGGCGGATGCGCATCCTGATCCGCCGCGCCGGGGTCCGCGTCCTCGACCACAGCCCGGTCACCGAACTGCTCACCGATGCGGACGGCGCCGTCGCGGGCGCCGCCGGCTACCGCCGCCAGGCCCGGGAGCACTACCGGGTCCGGGCCGGCGCCGTGGTCCTCGCCACCGGCGGCTGCGCCTTCCTCAGCGGGGCGCTCGGCACCAACACCAACACCGGCGACGGCGCACTCTTCGCCGCCGAGGCCGGGGCGGAGCTCTCCGGCATGGAGTTCTCCAACGCCTACGGGATCGCCCCCGAGGGCACCTCGGTCACCAAGACCGCCTTCTACTCCTTCGCGACCTTCTACCAGGAGGACGGCAGCGTGCTGGAGGGCGCGGCCAGCCAGGGCGGCCGCTCGGCGATCGCCCGCGAACTCCTCACGGGCGCCCGGGTGTACGCGCGCCTCGACCGCGCCGACGAGAAGGCCCGGGCCGCGATGCGCCTCGCGCAGCCCAACTTCTTCCTCACCTTCGACCGGCTCGGCATCGACCCCTTCACCGACCGCTTCGCCGTGACCCTGCTCGCCGAGGGCACGGTCCGCGGCACCGGCGGCATCCGGATCACCGGCGACGACTGCGCCACGGGCGTCCCGGGTCTCTACGCCGCCGGGGACGCGGCCACCCGCGAGGAGATCTGCGGCGGCTTCACCGGAGGCGGCAGCCACAACGCCGCCTGGGCGGTGTCCTCCGGCAGCTGGGCCGGCCGGGGGGCCGCCCGGCACGCCCTGTCCCTCGGTCCTGAACGGGCCGCCCGCCGCCCCGTCACCGGCGCCGGCGGAGCCGGACTGCGCCCGACGGGCAACCGGGCCGCGCCGGGCGGGCACCGGGCCGCCGTGGAACTCGTACAGGCGGAGGTCCTTCCGTACGACAAGAACTACCTGCGCCGCGGTGACGTCCTCGCCGCCTCGCTGCGGACCCTCGACACGGCCTGGTCGCAGCTGCGGGCCACGCTCCACGGCGAGGGCGCGGAGCTGGTCAGGGCCCGGCAGGCGGCCGCGATGACGGCGCACGCGCGGTGGATGTACGCGGCCGCCCTCGCCCGGCCGGAGACCCGGGGGATGGCCAAGCGCCTGGACCATCCGGAGCAGGACCCGAAGCTGCACCACCGGATCCTGGTGGGCGGCCTGGACCGGGTGTGGACCCGGCCCGCGGCCCTGACGGGTACGGGGGCGGCGGCGTGATCGAACTGGTCTCGCGCGACCGGTGCATCACCTGCGACAAGTGCATCGAGGTCTGCCCGACGGACGTGTTCGAGCGGGGGCCCGGGGGGTTCCCGCTGCTCGCCCGGCAGGAGGACTGCCAGACCTGCTTCCTGTGCGAGGCCAACTGCCCGGTGGACGCGCTGTTCGTCTCCCCGCTGACCCGCCCGGCGGCGGACGACCCCGCCGTACGGGACGAGGCGCGGCTGGCGGAGCGCGGCCTGCTCGGCAGCTACCGGCGCGAGATCGGCTGGGGTGAAGGACGGACGCCCGGGTCGCTCAGGGCGGTCGGGCCGCCGCTGGCACCGGACCAGCGGCCGATCACCTCCTGAGGCAGGGGGCGGTCCGGACGGACCGCCCCCTGCCGTTCGCCGCGTCAGACCGTCAGGACGATCTTGCCGCGCGTGCGGCCCGCTGCGCTCAGCTCCCAGGCCCTGGCCGCCTCGGCGAGCGGCAGCGCGTGCTCCACGTTCACGGTGAGGCTGCCCGCGTCGGCCAGTTCCGCGAGGAACGTCAGGTCGGCCGTGTCGGGGCGCACCCACAGCTGGTGGGCGCCCTTGGCGGCGGCCTGGTAGTCGGCGATGGAGACGACCCGGTCGCGCTCCTTGACGAGGGACTGCAGGGTTTCCACCACGTCGTCCCCGTAGAAGTCCAGGGCCGCGTCGACCCCTTCGGGCGCCAGTGCGCGGATCCGGTCCGCCAGGCCCTCCCCGTACAGCACCGGTTCGGCGCCGAGCGCGCGCAGGTAGTCGTGGTTGTGCGCCCCGGCCGTGCCGATGACCCGCAGACCGAGCGCGACGGCGATCTGCACGCCGAAGGAGCCGGTGCCGCCCGCCGCGGAGTGGATGACCACGGTCTCGCCGGCCTTGGCGCCCACGCGGGTGAGCGACTGGTAGGCGGTGAGGCCGGCCAGCGGGATGCCCGCGGCCTGCTCGAAGCTCAGCCCGCGGGGCTTGCGGGCGAGGGTGCGGACCGGGGCGCTGACCAGTTCGGCGTAGGTGCCGAGCTCCACCCACTCCTTGCGGACGTAGCCGTACACCTCGTCGCCCACGGCGTGGTCGAAGGTGTCCGGGCCGACCGCCTCGACGATTCCGGCGACGTCCCAGCCGGGTATGACCGGGTGACGGACTTCGAGGATCGGGTCGAGGTATCCGGCGGCGAGTTTCCAGTCCACCGGATTGACCCCGGCGGCCTTGACACGGACGAGGACCTCGCCCGGTCCCACCTTCGGCTGCGGTACGTCAACGAGCGTGAGGTTCGCGGCAGTTCCGTATGCGCTGTACGTGATGGCCTTCATGATCGTTCCCAACAGGGCCCCGCGGAGCCCTATTCCCTCACGCGGGCAGGGTGTTGCGGTGCGAGCTGCGGCGGGCAGCGGCGAAGAGCGCCTGGATCTGCGCACCGGACTGCTCGACCTCGTCGAGGGGGGAGGGGAAGGGCAGCGTCACGTCCCGGTGGCCGCGCCGGTCCTCCAGTCGCAGGGTGATCCCGTACCGGTCCATGGCGACCGGCAGCGCGCGCACGACCGCGGCGGTGGGCAGCGGCCGGACCAGGCGCAGCAGCAGGGTGACGAGGTCGTGGTGGTCGTCCAGGAGGTGCGTGAGCATGCCCGCCTCGTACGGGGCGAGCGGATCGGGGCGGGCCGCCTCCAGCTCTTCGAGGCCGACGTACGCGAGGCCGTGCCCGGTCTCCAGGACGGCCTGGCCGAACTCCACGCAGGTGGAGTCGGCGGACCCGTCCGAATAGGGCGTGAGCAGCCGGCCCAGCACGGTGACGCGGGCGCGCACCCGCTCGCGTACCGGGGTGGGGGCTACGTCGGTGAATTCCAGCCGGAGCGTGGGCCGGTACTCGGCGTCGCCGCCCGGCTCGGCGGGATGCAGGTGCAGCCGGCCCATCGGGTCGCTGCCGTCGAAGTGGCGGACCTCGGTGCGCCGTTCGTCGGTGATCAGGGTCATGGAGTGGGCGGCGGTCAGGATCGACCGGATCCGCTCGGCGTCGGTGGGCCGGGCGGCCGGGGTGGCAGGGGCACCGGACATGCGCATGCGGATCTCTCCATCGCCAGGGTGAGTTAGGTATGCCTAACCTAACTCATTCGGCAGTCCGAGGGCACCCGGCGTGGTTCGTGTCGCTGTTGGGCTGAACGGGTGAAACGCGAGAGGATGGGGGGATGCACATGAAGCGCGCGGCCGAGGCGGCCCGGTGAGCAGGTACGACGTCACCGACGAACAGTGGGAGGGGCTCGCGCAGGTGGTCCCCCTGCGCAGTCGCAACGAGTGGCCCTCCCGGGTGGACCACCGCACGATTCCCAAGGCGCCCGGAGCGTCGGTGGCGGAGCAGCGGCGCTTCGTGGTGATCAGAGTTCAGATCTTCGCGGACGCGCGGGAGGTGGCGGAGTACCTGATCGCGCAGATCCCGGTGCTGCTCGACCTCACCGGCGCGGACAGCGAAGTGGCCAAGCGGATCCTGGACTTCAGCAGCGGCGTGGTCTTCGGGCTGGGCAGCGGCATGCACCGGGTGGACCGCAACGTCTTCCTGCTGGCCCCCGTGGGGACCGAGGTCGAGGGGATCGCGGCCGCGGCCGTCCCCCGATCGTAGGAAGGTGCCCGCGAGGGAACGGTTCGCCGGGGTCATGGGGGGTCCGGCGGCCCGTACCGTCCCGGGCATGGACGCCACCTCGGACGCGGCGGTGGGCCCCGCCCCCGCCGCTCTCGCCCCCGATCCCGACGCCGCTTTAATCGACGGCGAGTCGGCCGACACCCCCACCGTTCCCGCTCAGGCGGGGCCGGCCCCCGCCCGGCGCGCCGCCCGTGCGCGGGCCGGTGCCGCCGCGGCGACCGTTGCCCCGGCTCCTCCCGCCGCTCCCGTGTTACGGGCCGTCTCCGCGGGCGAGGGCCCGGCCTCCTCCGCGCCGGCCTCCTCCGCGCCGGCCTCCTCCGCGCCGGCCTCCTCGGCGCCGGCCGGGCCGGCCGGCGGCCCGATCGTGCCGCCGCAGGCCGGACCCGGAGGCTCCGGACTGCCCGCCGAGCCGGCGCAGCCGCACCGGCGGCCCGTGGTCACCGAGTTGAGGCTCTCCGCCTTCGGACACCACCGGTCGGCCGCCTTCCCGCTCGGGCCCGTCACCCTCTTCGCCGGACCGAGCGGCAGCGGCAAGTCCCAGGCCCTGGCCGCCTACGAGTCCCTGGCCGGGCTGGGTTCCGGAGCCACGCTGGAGGAGGCCTTCCCGGATCCGCGCGCCCGCATCCCCGACCTGGCCGTCCCCGACGCCCAGCGGCGGCGCGGGTTCCGCCTCGGCTGCACGGTCGACGGCCCCGCCGGACCGGTCCGGCTCGACCTCGCCGTCCAGGCCGAGCCCACCGTGCGGATCGTCGGCGAACGGCTCACGCAGGACGGGCAGGTCCTGCTCGCCACCGCCCTGCGCGACCCCGGCCGGCGCTCCGTGCAGGCCTCCTGGCTGACCGGCGGCGCCATCGGCGTCACCAGGGCCCCGCTGCCCGACGACCGGCTCGGCACGGCGCTCCTCCCGCTGCGCGTCGCCGGCTCCACGGCAGGCCAGCGGCAGGTCCTGGCCGCCGCCGAGCAGGTCGTGGTGGCCCTGCGCTCGGTGTTCCCGTGCGACCCCCGCCCCGACCGGATGCGCGCCGCCGTCCCGCCGGGGGAGGGCCGGCTGCTGGGCGACTGCACCAACCTGGCCGACGTACTGCGCCGGACGCGCCACGAATGCGGCACCCGCCACGCGCTGCTGGCCGCAGCGGCCCGTACCGGCTGCGCCGGATCCGTCACCGGGCTCGACGTACGGGCGGCCGCGGCCGGTGGCCCGGTCACGGCGGTGCTGGACCGGGGCCCCGCCCGGCCCGCCACGGAACTGGCCCGCCTCGGCGCGGGCGAACTGCGCTTCCTCGCCCTGGCGCTGGTCCTGTTGACCGGCCCCGGCGTGCTGGCCATGGACCCGGCCGCCGAACTGCTCTCCGCGCAGCAGGCTCTGACCGTGCTGGCCGACGGCTTCGACCGCGGCCTGGACCGGCGCCAGAGCGCGGAGCTGCTGCGCCTGGCCCTGCTGTCCGGCAGCCGCGGCCACATCCGGCTGGTGGCGGCGGTGGGGGAGGAGACCGCGGCGACCGCCCGCCGCCTCCCGGGCGTCGCGATGGTAGACCTGAGGGCATGAACGAGACGCAGGAGCCGGCGCCCGAGCGGCGGCCGGACGAACGGCCCGGTGAAGGGCCCGGTGGAAGGCCCGGTGAGCAGCCCGGCGAACGGCTGGACCGACTGCAGCGCCGGCTCGCGGAGTTCGCGGCGGCGCGGGGCTGGGAGCCGTACCACACGCCCAAGAACCTGGCGGTGGCGCTGAGCGTGGAGGCGTCCGAACTGGTCGAGATCTTCCAGTGGCTGACACCGGAGCAGTCGGCGAAGGTGATGGAGAAGGCGGAAACCGCCCACCGCGTGGCCGATGAGGTGGCCGATGTGCTCGCGTATCTGCTGCAGTTCTGTGAGGTCCTCGGGGTGGATGTGCTGGATGCGCTCGCCGCGAAGATCGAGAGGAACGAACTCCGCTTCCCTGTGACCGGTGCACCGACACCTAATCGTCACTCTTCGGAGTGATGGACTCATCCACAATCACGTTTGTGTCCACATTTTCCGAATACCCCTGGCTTTACTGGCTCGTTGCCCTCACTCTGGGTAGTGGTGAGGATGGCGGAATGTCGTGCGGACGGGGGACGGCATATGGATGCGGTACGGCTCATCGCGGCCGGCCGGCACGCGCTGGCACAGAGCGGGGCTGCGTGGGACATCGTGGGCGAGGCCTGGCAGGCCCAGGCGCTCGCGCAGGGGATCGGGAGCTGTCTGGCGGTCACCGGGCCGCCGGAGCTGAGATCGGAGGCACGGGGACTGGGGGAAGCGGGAGGCAGAGGGTGCGGGGTGCTCGACAGGGCCGCCCTGCGAGGCGAGGGCAGCGCGCCCGAGTATCCGCCGCGGGCGGCACAGCTGAGCGAGGTCTCGGATGTCCGCCAAGTGCTGCTCGGGCTGCAGGCGCTCCTGGGTGAAGTGGGGATAGCCCTGGTCGGGGTGGCCTGCGGTACGGACGACGAGGCCCTGTACTGGCAGTGCATAGAGTCCATCGACGCGGCTGACGAATCGAGCGACCGGGTACGGGCGATCCTGCGCCGCATGGTGGTCCGCGAGCGGGGATCCGCCTCGGGCGTGGCCTGATGCGCGCGAATCGAGGGGGGTCCCGCCGTGCGCGGCGGGACCCGCACGGTCAGGACGACCGGTAGGACGGGCGCTCGCCCTCGTGGGTGCGGTCCGTGGAGGACTGGAGATCGGCGTCGAGCTGCGAGAGGTCGGCGTTCAGCGCCGCCATCAGCTCTTCCATCTGCTGCAGCAGGCCCTTCGGCGCGCCGCCGCCCTGGGCGGGTACCGCGGACTCCTGGTGCGCGTGCTCGTGTGCTGCCTGTCCGCTCGGTTCGGTCGGTCCGGTCTGTCGCGGGGTATCCGGCACGGCCTCGTGGGACATGGCGGCCTCCTCGGCCCTGGCCCTTCCAAGGCGGAAGGGGGCGGTGGACGCACCGGGGGAGTCCGCCGGCGCGCGGGCCGGGCGGTCCGGCTCCGTCCGAGGAAACGATCCCCGTCCGGGCTGGTCACTGGCGGCGTCCCCGGTGGACCATCCGGTTGACGCAGATTCACCCTGCCGGGGCGGGAAGTGCAGGATGGGTTCATGGATCTGCGCATTTTCACCGAGCCCCAGCAGGGCGCGAGCTACGACACCCTCCTGAGCGTCGCCAAGGCCACCGAGGAACTGGGTTTTGACGCCTTCTTCCGCTCCGACCACTACCTGAAGATGGGATCCGCCGACGGCCTGCCGGGGCCCACGGACGCCTGGATCACCCTCGCCGGTCTGGCCCGCGAGACCAAGCGGATCCGCCTGGGCACGCTGATGACGGCCGGCACCTTCCGGCTGCCCGGCGTCCTCGCCATCCAGGTGGCGCAGGTGGACCAGATGTCCGGAGGCCGCATCGAACTGGGCCTGGGAGCGGGCTGGTTCGAGGAGGAGCACAAGGCGTACGGGATCCCCTTCCCGGCGGACCGGATGTCCCGGCTGGAGGAACAGCTGGCCGTCGTCACCGGCATGTGGGCCACCGAGGCCGGCGCCACCTTCGACTTCGCGGGCCGCCACTACCAGGTGGAGAACTCGCCGGCCCTCCCCAAGCCCGCCCAGGCCAAGGTCCCCGTCCTCATCGGCGGCCACGGAGCCAAGCGCACCCCGAGGCTCGCCGCGCGCTACGCGTCCGAGTTCAACATGCCGTTCGCGTCCATCGCCGACAGCGAGCGCCAGTTCGGGCGCGTCCGGGAGGCGGCCGAGGAGGCCGGCCGCAAGCCCGACGACCTCATCTACTCCAACGCCCTCGTCGTGTGCGTGGGCAAGGACGACGCGGAGGTGGCCCGCCGGGCCGCCGCCATTGGCCGCGACGTGGACGAGCTCAAGGCCAACGGCCTGGCCGGCTCCCCGGCCGAGGTCGTGGAGAAGATCGGCGCCTACGAGGCCACCGGCTCCTCCCGCGTCTACCTCCAGCTGCTCGACCTCGACGACCTGGACCACCTGGAGCTGATCTCCGCCCGGGTGCTCTCCCAGCTCGGATAGGGGAGCCGCCCCGTGCCGCGCGCGTCCGGCCTGCTCGCCGAGGCCCTCGGCCGCAGGACCGTGCTCCTGGACGGCGGTCTGAGCAACCAGCTGGCCGCCCAGGGCTGCGACCTGTCCGGCGGCCTCTGGTCGGGCCGGGTGCTCGCGGAGCGGCCGGACCAGGTGGAGGCCGCCCACACGGCGTACGTGCGGGCCGGCGCCGAGGTGCTGATCACCGCCAGCTACCAGGTCGGCTACGACACCTTCGCCGCCCACGGCCACGACCGCGCCGCGACCACCGCCCTGCTGCGCCGCAGCGTCGCCCTCGCCGCCCGCGCGGCCGGGGCCGCCGACCACGAGGTGTGGGTGGCCGCCTCGGTGGGCCCGTACGGGGCGGTGCTGGCGGACGGCTCCGAGTACCGCGGACGGTACGGGCTGAGCGTGCGCGAGCTCGCCGCCTTCCACCGCCCCCGCATCGAGGCCCTGCTCGACGCCGGCCCCGACGTCCTGGCCGTGGAGACCCTCCCCGACCCGGACGAGGCCGAGGCCGTGCTGACCGTCCTCGCGGAAACGGGCGCCCCCGCCTGGCTGAGCTACACCGTGGCCGACGGCCGCACCCGCTCCGGCGCGCCCCTCCCCGAGGCCTTCGCCCTCGCCGCGCAGGCCCCCGAGATCATCGCGCTCGGCGTCAACTGCTGCGACCCGGCCGAGGTCCTGCCCGCCCTCGAAGCAGCCGCCGCCACCACCCGCAAACCGCTCCTGGCCTACCCCAACGACGGCTCCGTCTGGGACGCCGCCACCCGCACCTGGCACACCCCCGGGACCCCGGCCCCCTGGCCCACCCGGGCCTGGCACCGCGCCGGCGCCCGCCTCATCGGCGGCTGCTGCC
>NZ_JARAYQ010000263.1:0-11381 GCF_033794505.1 Streptomyces sp. MB09-01
GTTCTCGCGCAGGGGACGGGGTCGCCGGTGAGCGTCGTGATGACGGGCCTGGGCGGTCCCCGGGGCAGCGCGGACGCGCTCGCCCGGGGGCTCGCGGGGGTGGCGGTGCAGCGCGGCTGAGCAGCCGGGCGGCCGGGCGGCTGGGCGTTACGCGGCGAAGAGGTCGAAGGTGGAGGTGCAGCGCGGTCCGGCGAGCACGTCGAGCTGCGGGTCGACGGCGAGCATGGCCTGGTGCAGGCGCTGGAGTTGCGGTGACGGCTCCACTCCGAGGTCCTCGATCAGCCGGCCGCGCAGCCGGCGGTAGACGTCCAGGGCCGTGGCCTGCCGGCCCGAGCGGTACAGCGCCACCATGACCTGCGAGTGGAGTCCCTCGTGCTGGGGGTGGCGTGCGGTCAGCTCGGTCAGTTCGGCGATCAGTTCGCCGTGCCGGCCCAGCCTCAGGTCGGCGTCGATCCGCCGTTCCACGGTGACCAGGCGGCTTTCCTCGAGGCGCATGACCTCGATGTCGAGGATCGGTCCGACCCGTACGTCGACCAGCGCAGGGCCGCGCCACAGGTCCAGGGCGGTCCGGAAGCGGGCGGCGCAGACCTGGCTGTCGCCGGACTCGAAGGCGGCCTGGCCCTCGCGGACGAGGCGTTCGTAGGCGTGCACGTCGACGCCGTCCTCGGGGATCTGCAGGAGGTATCCGCCGTGCCGGGTGACCAGTACCTCCTTGGCTCCGCCGGGGGCGTCGGGCCCCATCGCGGTGCCCAGCCGTCTGCGCAGCTGGAGGATGTAGGTCTGCAGGGTGGTCAGCGCGCTCTGCGGCGGCGCGGTTCCCCAGATCTCCTCCATGAGGGTGGGAACCGGTATGACGCGCCCGGGATAGAGCGCGAGGAGCGACAGGAGCTGTCTTGGTTTGCCCGCGGTCGGAACGATGGATCCGCCGTTGACCTCGGCGCTCAGCGGACCCAGGACCTGAATTCTCACGGTCTCCTCCGTACTTCCTTGGCTCTTTTCCTCCGGTGGCCAAGGGGCTGCCCCCGTTCGAGGCACGCTAGCCGGGGTGGATGTGTTCCATCTCTTTCCTGTAGCGGCTTTCGAGCCGCCTTCCACCTGCGCCGCACGGTCTCGTGTCCCCCTTTTTGCGCGGGTGCCGGGAATGCGAGAAAGGGATTCCGGTCCTTTTCCCGCGGAGGCCGGAAGCCGGTGTGCAGGGCATGCGGATTCCCGGGCGGGTTCCCGCCGGGTGGTTACGGCCAGTCGATGAGGGCGGTGGCGGGGCCGGTGGCGGGGGCGGCCGGTGCGCCGGCCGAGGCGGGGGCGACCGGCCAGTCGATGGCGTCACCGTCGGCGTGGGCGGCTGCGCCCGCGGTGAGGACGGCTGCGGCGGTGAGGGCGGCGGTGGCGACGATGCGGGCGATGTTCTTCATGACGGCTCCTCCGTGGCAACGTTTCGAATGTTCTTGGCAAGTCCTCTGCCAAGAAGATTGGCAACGTCTGCTCGGGATTTGCTCGTCAATCGCTCGAGAAGGGCTGGAGGGAAGGGTGCCGGCCATCTCCCGTTCGGCTTGCGCGCCTCCGTGAATCGCCGTGACCTGTGCGGGAGTCGATGGGGCGGGGCCGATACGGAATCTTGCCAAGAGTTGCCAAGGGGCCGGAACTCGAGTGTCGCCGGAGCGGGCATTGCCAAAACTGCCAAGCGATAGGCAATGTGTTGCCAGACGTTTTGGCAATGCGTGGAAGACAGGGTCGTGGACGTGCCGCGGCCCCGACAGCGGGGGGAGGCCCCTGAATGAATGCGCCGACGTACGACACGGAACGAACGGCCCACCTGAACACGGCGGGCACGGGCCGGATGCCGGACGGCGTGCGGGCCGTGCTCGCCGCCTGCACGGCCCGCGACGACCGCTTCGGGAGCCGCGCGCTGGCGGAGCACCTCGGCGCCGTCCTGCACACCGAGGTGCACGAACGCCTCGGCGCCCTGCTGGGCGTCCCGGCCGGCGACACGGTCCTCACCACGGGCGCGGCCGAGGCCTTCGACGCCTTCGTCTCCGCGGCGGACCTCGGTCCCGGCGACCGGATCTGGACCACCCCGTACGAGGGTGTGTCCCGCCTGAGCACCCTCTACGCCCTGCGCGACCGCACCCGTTGCCGGCTGGAGGTCGTCCCGCTGCGGGCGGACGGCGACCTCGACCTGGACTGGATGCGGGCCCGCATCGGTGAGGACGTCGCCCTCGTCTCGGTGGTCCACGTCTCCTCGGCCTGCGGAACCGTCAGTCCCGTCGAGCAGGTGGGCCGGCTCCTGTCCCCCCACCGGGCCCGGTACGCCGTCGACGCCTCCCACTCGGTCGGCCAGCTCCCCCTCGACGCCGCGCGCATCGGCGCGCAGCTGGTCACGGCGGACGGCTGGCGGTTCCTGCGCGGCCCGGAGGCGGTGGGCTTCGCCTACGCCGCGCCCGGGGTGTGGAGCGGGCGCCCGCCGGCGCCCGTGCCGGCCGCCGTCGCCGCGCTGAACGCCGCCCTGGCCCACCACGCCGCCGCTTCGCGTCTCCCGTACGAGGACCTGCTGCCCCGGCTGCGCGCCGCCGTCGAGGAGGTGCCCGGGGTCGAGGTGGTGGCGTCGGGCCGGGAGCAGGCCGGGATGCTGGCCTTCCGTCACGGCGAGGTGCCGGCCGCGCTCATCCGCCGCGGCCTGGCCCGGCGCGGGGTGGTCCTCTGGAAGACCGTCGCGCAGGAGAACCCGCTCCATCCGGCCGCGCGGGACGGCGCCACCGCCGTGCGGGCCTCCGTCCACCGCGACAACAGCGCACGCGACATCGACCGCTTCGAGCAGGCCCTGGCCGACGTCCTGCGGGAGGAGCGGGAGGAGCGGGAGCGCACCGGCGCCGCGGCCTCGGCCGCGGCCCCCGGTCCGGCGTTGGCGGCGGCCGGCGGGGGCGGCTTCGGCGGGCCGTCGCCCTACCGGGGGTCGCCCGTCCGCCGCGGCCACCTCACCCTGCACCGGGCGAACTGAGCCCACCCCCCACCGTCAGGCGGCCGCGCCCCGCACGCCGAAGCTACGCCAGGACCGCGTCTCGTACGGGGTTCGAGTGGACTTCCACGGCGTCTTGAGGCGTGCGCGCGACGGTGGCCGCAATCCGGTCTTCAGATCTGGAGGATCCCCATGACCATCATCGACGTGTCCACCCCGCCGGGTACCGACCGTGCCGCGGAACTGGCCGGCATCAAGGCCCAGGCCCTGGCCGGCCCCGGCGAGCGGGCCACCGAACAGCAGCACGCCAAGGGCAAGCTCACCGCCCGCGAGCGCATCGCACTGCTGCTGGACGAGGGCTCGTTCCACGAGATCGAGGCCCTGCGCCGGCACCGCGCGAGCGGTTTCGGGCTGGAGCAGAAACGGCCCTACACCGACGGCGTGGTCACCGGCTGGGGCACGGTGGGCGGCCGCACCGTCTTCGTGTACGCACACGACTTCCGCATCTTCGGCGGGGCGCTCGGTGAGGCCCACGCGGAGAAGATCCACAAGGTGATGGACCTGGCCGAGGCGGCCGGCGCCCCGCTGGTCTCGCTCAACGACGGCGCGGGCGCCCGCATCCAGGAGGGCGTGTCCGCCCTGGCCGGCTACGGCGGCATCTTCCAGCGCAACACCCGCTCCTCCGGCGTCATCCCGCAGATCAGCGTGATGATGGGCCCGTGCGCGGGCGGGGCGGCGTACTCCCCCGCGCTGACCGATTTCGTGTTCATGGTCCGCGGCACCTCGCAGATGTTCATCACCGGCCCCGACGTGGTCCGCGCGGTGACCGGCGAGGAGATCACGCAGAACGGGCTCGGCGGCGCCGACGTGCACGCCGCCGTCTCCGGAGTGGCCGCCTTCGCCTACGACGACGAGGAGAGCTGCCTGGAGGACGTACGGCACCTGCTGTCGCTGCTGCCCTCCAACAACCGCGAGACACCGCCGCGCGAGTGGGGCGACGATCCCGCCGACCGGCGTACCGAGGCGCTCGCTTCGATCGTGCCCGCCAATCCGCAGCAGGCGTACGACATCCGCCGGGTCATCGAGGAGGTCGTCGACGACGGCGACCACTTCGAGGTCCAGCCCGGCTGGGCGGCCAACGTGGTGTGCACGCTGGCCCGGATGGACGGACACGTCACCGCCTTCGTCGCCAACCAGCCCGCCCACCTCGCCGGGGTGCTCGACATCCACGCGAGCGAGAAGGCGGCCCGCTTCGTGCAGTTCTGCGACGCCTTCAACATCCCGATCGTCACCCTGGTCGACGTCCCCGGTTTCCTGCCCGGCGTCGGCCAGGAGCACGGCGGCATCATCCGGCACGGCGCCAAGCTGCTGTACGCGTACTGCAACGCCACCGTCCCGCGGATCTCCCTGGTGCTGCGCAAGGCGTACGGCGGCGCCTACATCGTCATGGACTCCCGTTCCATCGGCGCGGACCTCGCACTGGCCTGGCCCACCAACGAGATCGCCGTGATGGGCGCCGAGGGTGCGGCGAACGTCATCTTCCGCCGGGAGATCGCCGCTGCCGCCGACCCCGACGCGACGCGCGCACAGAAGATCAAGGAATACACGACCGAGCTCATGCACCCCTACTACGCGGCCGAGCGCGGCCTGGTCGACGACGTCGTCGACCCGGCCGAAACCCGCTCGGTGCTCACCTCGGCACTGGCCATGCTCCGTCCCAAGTACGCCGACCTGCCGTCGCGCAAGCACGGCAACCCGCCGGTATGACGGGCGGGGAGGCGGCCGCCACCGGGTCCGGAGCGGGGGCGGGGGCCGGGTTGTGGAGGATCACGCGCGGGCGCCCCGACGCGCAGGAGACGGCCGCCGTGCTGGCGGTCCTGGCGGCCCTGCTGGTCAGCCGCGCGGGCGAGCGTGCGGAGCCCGCGCGCACCCGGGCCGCCGGATGGGACCGCGCCGGCGGGTTGCGGCGTGCGGGGACCTGGCGCGAGCGCTGATCCGTCGCGCCCCGAGTGTTCTGCGGCACGCTCTGGACGTCCTGGTGAGCGACGGAGGGAACAAGGATGACGGTCAAGGCGAGATCGAAGGCACCCCAACGGCCGGTGGCGCTGGTCACCGGGGCGACCAGCGGCATCGGGCTGGCCGTCGCCCGGGACCTGGGCGCCCGCGGCCACCGGGTGTTCGTCTGCGCGCGGACCGAGGCCGCGGTCAAGCAGACCGTCGCCGACCTGCAGTGCGAAGGGATGAGCGTGGAGGGTGCGGCCGCCGACGTACGCGACCGCTCGGCCGTGAAGGCGGTGGTCGCCGCGGCGGTGGCGACGTACGGGGCTCCGGTCAGCATCCTGGTCAACAACGCCGGCCGCAGCGGCGGCGGCGCCACCGCGGACATCACCGACGAGCTGTGGCACGACGTCATCGACACCAACCTCAACAGCGTGTTCCTGCTGACGCGCGAGGTGCTCAACGGCGGCGGCCTCGGGGCGGAGCCCTGGGGCCGCATCATCAACATCGCCTCCACCGCGGGCAAGCAGGGCGTCCTGCTCGGCGCCCCCTACACCGCCTCCAAGCACGCCGTGGTCGGCTTCACCAAGGCGCTCGGCAAGGAACTCGCACCGACCGGTACCACCGTCAACGCGGTCTGCCCCGGATACGTGGAGACGCCCATGGCGGCGCGCGTGCGCAGCGGGTACGCGCAGGCGTGGGACACCACCGAGGAGTACGTCCAGGAGCAGCTCGAGTCCAAGATCCCGCTCGGCCGCTACTCCACCCCCGAGGAGGTGGCCGCTCTGGTCGGCTACCTGACCACCGATCTGGCCGCCTCCATCACGGCCCAGGCCCTCAACGTGTGCGGAGGGCTGGGGAACTTCTGACGCCGGCCGCCGCCGGGGGGCACACATGGGGAAGGGCCGCGGACGGTCGTCGTCCGCGGCCCTCCCCCACTGTCCGCCCCGGCCGCCTTTCACAGGACGGTGGGCGGCCCCGAAACGTCCCAGACGACGGCCTGCGGGGCGGTCTGTGCGTCCCGCCAGCCGGCCAGGGCCGGCGCGTCCACCTGCTCGTCCGAGAGCAGTACGTGCCGCAGCGCCGGCAGGCTGGACCTGCTGCCGTGCGCCGCCGCGGCCAGCCGTGCGAAGGCGGACGGCAGTTGTGTCAGCACCGTCACCTCCTGCTCGGCCAGCAGCCGGGCCAGGGCGCGGGCGTCGCAGGCGGTGTCGCGGTCGACGACGACGGCGCGTGCGCCGGACAGCAGGGGTCCCCAGATCTCGCGCATGCCCAGGTCCAGGCTGAGGGAGTGGAAGTACGTCCACACGTCGTCCGGTCCCGACTCCAGCAGCGGGACCAAGGCGTCCACCCACGACAGCACGTCCATGTGACTGACGGGCCGCAGGGCCAGGGCCCGGCCCGGGTCGCCGCCCGTGGGGAGGGCCAGGAAGGCCGTGGCCGGCGGGATTTCGCGGCGCATCGCCGCCTCGGGCCGCGCCGCGATGACGAACCTGCCCGCCTTGGCCAGCGGGATCTCGTCGCGCAGCAGTCCGCCGTCCGAGATGACCATCTCGGCGCCGGCGTCGCGCATCAGGAACTCCTGGAGGCCGGCGTTGTGCCCGGGCTCCAGCGGCAGTACCGCAGCGCCGGTGCGCAGGGCGCCCACCACGGCGGCGGGGGCCCCGCAGGTGCGCTGGGCGCGCACGGCGACCACCGATCCGGGGCCCGCGCGGCCCGCCAGGCGGCCGGCGATGTCGTCGGCCAGCCAGTCCGCCTCGAGGTAGGTCGTCTGCTGCTCGCCGTCCCGGGCGCAGACCCGGGCCGGGTGGCGGGCGGCCGCGGCGGCGAAGCGGATGTCGATGCGGTCCCGGCGTGCGGGCGGCTCGGCGGCCGGGTCGAGCCCGATCCGTCCGAGCAGGCCGGCCAGGTCGGCGGACAACTGCTCGAGCTGCGGATGATCCGGAGTGGCGTTCATGCGGCCTCCCAGCGGGCGGGTCGTTGCTCCGGGGGCCGATGGTGGCGCAGGCGACCGGAGAACGGCTCAAGTCCTGCCGCACGACGCGGTTTGACGGACGGTCAGGGAATGTCGGGTGTCTGCTCGACGGTCTGTCCACGGGTGGTCGAGGATCACTGGAGAGCTCTGGCCCGCCGCCTGGGGGCATGCCTACGATTTGGGAGCTCACGCCGAAGCCACCCTGTTTCCGTCGCGCTCCGAGGTGACCTCTCGTAGACGCAGGCATATGGAACTGAGCTTTGTGGCTATGGCCCGTCTCGCGAGACTGGACTTGACTGTACTCATGACTCAGAACACGCAGATCACCCTCGTCATCGGCGGTCACGGCAAGACCGGCCGGCGCGTCGCCGAGAAGCTTTCCGCCCAGGGCCGCGAGGTCCGGATCGGTTCGCGCAGCGGCCAGCCCGCCTTCGACTGGCACGAGCCCGCCACCTGGGGACCGGCGCTGGAGGGCGTTGACCGGGTGTACGTGACCTACTACCCCGACCTCGCCTTCCCGGGCGCCGCCGAGCAGGTCGGCGCGTTCTCCAAGGTGGCCGTCGCCGGCGGTGCGCGCCGCCTGGTGCTGCTGTCCGGGCGCGGTGAGGAGGCCGCGGAGGTGTCGGAGGAGAACCTGAAGGCCTCCGGCGCCGACTGGACGATCGTCCGCTCGAGCTGGTTCAACCAGAACTTCTCCGAGAGCTTCTTCCTGGAGCCGGTGCTGGCCGGCGAGATCGCCCTGCCGACCGGTGACGCGGTGGAGGCGTTCGTCGACGCCGATGACATCGCCGATGTCGTGGTGGCGGCGCTGACCGATGACAAGCACATCGGCAAGACGTACGAGCTGTCGGGCCCGCGCCTGCTCAGCTACAGCGATGTGGCCGCCGAGCTGACCAAGGCCACCGGGCGCGAGATCAAGTACATCTCGGTCACCAACGAGGAGTACCGCGCCGTGCTGCGCGAGAACGACCTCCCGGAGGAGTTCGCGGACCTGTTCACGATGATCCTGGACGGGCGCAACGCGCACCTGGTGCACGGTGTCGAGGAGGCTCTGGGCCGCAAGCCCAAGGACTTCTCCGACTTCGCCCGCGACGCGGCGGCGTCCGGGGTCTGGAACGTCTGAGGCGCAGGCCCTTCACCCTCTGCTCCCTCCCTTATCGCTCCTTGACCGGGCGGCGACTCTGGTACGGCCGCCGCCCGGTGCTCGGGGTGTCCGGGGACGGACACCGGCACCACCCCGCAGGACAGACAGGCAGGAGGCTCCCGTGCCGGCTCCCCCGTCGTATTCCAGCGAACACGGGCTGGAACACCTTCCCCCGCACTTCCACGGCTTCGCCCTGATGCACGTCGCGATGCGGCGTGACGCGGCCCGGCTGCGCTCCGCGGCCCCCGCGTGGAACGGCGCGGGCGCCGCGTGGTGGCAGCGGCTGCGCGAGGTCATCGAGTGGCACCACACCAGCGAGGACGACGTGCTGTGGCCCGGACTGCGCCGCCGGGACGCCGACTTCGACGCGCAGGCGCGTGAACTGCACGAGGACCACGAGGAGTTGGAGGCGGCGATGGCGGCCGTGTCGACGGCGGTCGCCCGCCGCGGTGACGGTCTGGTGAGGGCGGCGCAGACCTTCGAGGGCGTGCTGCGCGACCACCTGCGCGACGAGGAGCGGATCGTCTTCCCTGTCTTCGACCGGCTCGGCGAGCGGGCCTACCTGGCCGAGGAGCGCAAGGTCGTCTCCAGTGCCCCGATGCGCGTGATGACGTATCTGCAGCCGTGGATGTTCGACGGCGCGTCCCGGCAGTCGGTCGCGCACGTCTCCGCCACCATCCCGCCTCCGGTCCGGCTGATCGGCGCCACGCTGCTGAACCGGCGCTACGAGCGCACGTTGAAGGGAATCCTGAATTGAGTCCTCCCCCTCCTAAGGGAGGGGGATTCCTGGCTCACGTCGCCTGCGGGCCGATGGCCCGTCAGGTCTTACACGATCGGCACCGGGCGTATCCGGTCTCCTCCACTTGCAGTGTCGCCATGCCACCATTCTGACACTAGTGTTGGGTACATGGATGATGAAGTACGCATTACGCTCAGACTCCCCGCCGACCTCCACTCGTGGCTGGTCACACAGGCCAAGTCCGCCCGGCGGTCCCTCAACTCCGAGATCGTGCACCGCCTGGAGGTCGAGCGCGGCACTCCCACAGCGGACGGCGGACTGTCCTGACGGCGAATCGTCTCTCCCTGCCCTGCTCCGCAGGGGTCAGATCCCTCCCCGGCTCAACGGCCGGGGCAACCTCGGAGGTGTCCGGTGAGCAGCACGACCACGCAATCGGTGACGCTGGTGGCGGCGACGGTGGGGACCGGGCTGATGGCCGGCCTCTACTTCGCCTTCGACATCTCGGTGATGCCGGGTCTGGGCCGTGGCGACGACCAGACGTATGTGACCGCGATGCGCAACATCAACGAGGCGATCGACAACGGTCTGTTCGGTCTGCTCTTCCTGGGGGCGTTCCTGGCGACCGGGGTGGCGGCGGCGCAGCAGCAGCGCGGCGGCCGCTTGGACGCGGCGCGCTGGGGCTGGGTGGCCTTCGCGCTGTACGGGCTGTCGCTGGTCGTCACCGCGATCGTGAACATTCCCCTCAACAACCAGCTGGCCCGGGCCGGCGCCGACGCGGCGGCGGCCCGCTCCCGCTTCGGGGGCCGCTGGGCCTTGGGCAACGTCGTGCGCACGGTGGCCTGTACGGCGGCGCTGGCGGCGCTGGGGCGTGCGCTGACGCTGCACGGTCGCGCGCCGGCGGTGTAGGCCCCCGCGATCGGCGCCCGCTCTCTTTCCGTCCCCCGCGGGAGAGCGGGCGCTTCGCCGCGTGCGGACGGCGGTGCGGGCAGGCGGGGGCGGGGGCTTCGGTGCGGGCGCACGAGGCGAGAGGATGTACGCATGGACACGCTGACCGGACTGCTGGAGGGCCCCAAGGCCCGGGGGGCCTTCCTGCTCAAGTCCGTCTTCAACCCGCCCTGGTCGCTGCGCGTGGAGGACCGGGCGCCGCTCTCGGTCGTCACGATGGTGCACGGCGACGCGTGGCTGGTGCCGGCGGCCGGCACGCCGGTGATGATCCGGCCGGGTGACGTGGCGGTCGTGCGGGGCCCGGAGCCGTACACGGTCGCGGACCGCCTGGACACGCCGGTGCAGATCACCGTCGGCCCGGAGCAGCGGTGCAGTACCGAGGAGGGCGAGGACGTCACCGAGACGATGGCGCTCGGCGTGCGCACCTGGGGCGACGATTTCCAGGACGCCGGCTCGGCGGTGATGCTGAGCGGCACCTACCAGGCGCCGAGCGAGATCGGCCGGCGGCTGCTGAGCGCGCTGCCGACGATCCTGGTGCGTCCGGCCGAGGCCGCCGACACCACGTTGGTCGCGCTGCTCGCCTCGGAGATCTCCAAGGACGAACCGGGCCAGGAGATCGTGCTGGACCGCCTCTTGGACCTGCTGCTGATCGGGGTGCTGCGTACCTGGCTGGCGGCGCCCGGCAGCGGTGCGCCGTCCTGGTACCGGGCGCAGGGCGATCCGGTGGTCGGCCCGGCGTTGCGGCTGCTCCACGAGAATCCCGCGCACGGGTGGACCGTGGAGGAGCTCGCCCTGAAGGTGGGGGTGTCGCGGGCTTCGATGGCCCGCCGGTTCACCGACGTCGTGGGTGAGCCGCCGGTGGCCTATCTGACCGGATGGCGGCTCGCCCTCGCCGCGGACCTGCTGCGGGAGCCGGACGCCACCATCGCGACGGTGGCCCGGCGTGTGGGCTACGGCTCGGCCTTCGCGCTGTCGACGGCCTTCAAGCGCGTGCGGGGCATGAGTCCGCAGGAGTTCCGTTCGGGTGCGCGTCCCGTCGCCGCGCCGCAGGCCCCGCAGCAGGCGCGCACGGTGGTGCTGCGGCGGCCCTGACGGCCCCATCCGGCCGGGGCCGGGGGGAGGGGATCGGTCCCTTGCGCTACGAGGCCGCCGCGGCGGAGACCGGCGCGGCCGGCGGGGCGTTCGGGGGCGGTGGCCGGCCTTCGCGCGCCACTGCGGTCAGGACCAGGTCCGGGCCGGCCAGCCAGCGGCCCTGGTAGAGCGGGTCCACGGGTGGCGGGAGCGGGGGGTGCAGGGTCGCCGTGAAGCCGCCGTCGGGGAAGAGGGTGAGGGTGGCGTCGCGGAAGCCGAGCCAGATGCCGGTGGCCGGGTACCAGGCTTTGTACGCCGCTTCCTTGGCGGAGAAGAAGAGGCGGTCCCACGGGAGGGAGGGGTCGGCTGCGGCGAGGGCGGCCAGGTGGGTGCGCTCCGCCTCGGAGGCGATCAGGGCGAGGACGCCCCGGGGCAGCGGGCCGGCCGGTTCGGCGTCGATGCCGACGGCGGCCAGCACGGAGGCGGGGGCGGCCACCGCGGCGCGGTAGCCCTCGCAGTGGGTGATGCTGCCGACCACTCCGGTGGGCCACTGGGG
>NZ_JARAYQ010000264.1:0-11332 GCF_033794505.1 Streptomyces sp. MB09-01
CCGGGGACCCCCGCCCGCCCCAGCGCTGACGACACGCCTCCGGACCCGCAGGCTCACGGGGACCGCGCCCGCTCCCACGGCGGCGCGGTCCCCGCACGCTGCCCGTGCGTCCGCTCCCGCCGTGTCCGGGGAATGAGACGGGGCAACGAGTGGTTGAAGGGGAAACCGTTTTGTCCCGCGACCCCGGAGAGAAGAAGGATCATGCGCGTCGAGATCTGGAGCGACATCGCCTGCCCCTGGTGCTACGTCGGAAAGGCCCGTTTCGCGAAGGGGCTGGCCGAGTTCGCGCACCGTGACGAGGTGGAGGTCGTGTTCCGGTCCTTCGAGCTCGACCCGGGCAGCGCCAAGGGGGTCACCGCTCCCGTCGTGGAGATGCTCGCCAAGAAGTACGGCCGCACCCTCGACGAAGCGCGCGGCATGGAGGAGCACGTCGCGGCCAGCGCCCGCGCCGAGGGGCTGGAGTACCGGACCGACGGCCGCGACCACGGCAACACCTTCGACATCCACCGGCTGCTGCACCTGGCCGGCGCCCGCGGCCGGCAGGAGGAGCTGCTCGACCTCGCCTACCGGGCCAACTTCGGCGAGGAGCGCTCCGTCTTCGACCCCGAGGTGCTGGTGGCGCTCGCCGTCGAGGCCGGGCTGGACGAGGCCGAGGCGCGGGCCGTGCTCGCCGACGGCTCGGCCTACGCCGCCGAAGTCCGGGCCGACGAGCGCGAGGCCGCGGAGCTGGGCGCGAACGCCGTGCCGTTCTTCGTCCTCGACCGCCGCTACGGCATCTCCGGCGGGCAGCCTGCCGAGGTGTTCACCCGGGCCCTGGAGCAGGCATGGGCCGGGCGGGAGATCGAGGAGCCGGCCTCCGGGGCCGGGGCGTGCGAGCCCGACGGGGCCTGCGCCGTCCCGCAGGTATAAGGATGACTTGGAGGGGGCACAGGTAACTCGGCAATGGACTTTGGGTCGTTCCTGTCGCAGAGTTGAGGGCATGGATCTTCTCGCCGAAGCAACCCGTGCCGAATTCGCCCACTCCACCGCCTATCTCAACACCGCCAACTGCGGGGTGCTCCCGCGTTCCGCCGTCGCGGCCGTACGGGAACTGGCCGACGCGGCGGGGGCCGGCGTCCCCGCCGGCTTCGGCGACTTCGACCGCGTGAACCGCTCCCGGGCCGCCTTCGCACGCCTCGTCGGGGTGGACGCCGAGCGGGTGGCCGTCGGCTCGGCCGTCTCCACCCACGTCGGCCTCGTCGCGGCGTCGCTCCCGCCCGGCGCGGAAGTCCTGTGCCCGGAGGGTGAATTCGCCTCCGTGATCAACCCCTTCGTGGTGCGGGGCGACCTCAAGGTCCGCTTCGCGCCGCTGGAATCCCTCGCCGAGGCCGTCGGCCCGGACACCGCCCTGGTCTCGCTGAGCGCCGTACAGTCCGCGGACGGGCGGACGGCCGACCTGCCGGCGGTGCGCGCGGCGACGACGGCGCACGGGGCCCGGATGCTCGTGGACGCGTCCCAGGCGGTGGGCTGGTCGCCCTTCGACGCCTCGCCCTACGACTACACGGTCACCGTCGGGTACAAATGGCTGCTCGCCGTCCGCGGGGCCTCGTTCCTGACCGTGTCGCAGGAGGCCCAGTCCACCCTGACCCCGCTGCACGCCGGCTGGGTGGCGGCCGAGTCCATGTGGGACGCCATCTACGGGCCGATGCCGCAACTGGCCCACGGAGCGCGACGGTTCGACGAGTCCCCGGCCTTCCTCGCCTACCACGCGGCCGAGGCCTCGCTGGCCCTGATCGAGCGGATCGGCATCGACGCCATCCACGCCCACGACACCGCCCTCGCCGCCCGCTACCGGGCCGGGCTCGCCCGCCTCGGCCACGAGCCCGTGCCCGGCGGGGCCGCCATCGTCTCGGTGCCGGGCCTCGCGGACCGGCAGCCGGCCCTGCACGCGGCCGGCATCGCCACCTCGGCCCGCGCCGGCGCCCTGCGGGCCTCGTTCCACCTCTACAGCACGGAGGCGGACGTGGACCGGCTGCTGGACGTCCTCTCCTCGTCCTGAGGCGGACGGCGCGCACGTGCGGGGCGCACGTACAGTGCCGCCATGAGTGATGTGCTGCACGTGAAGGGGCGGGTGCTGGTCGGGCCCGACGAGGTCCGCGACGAGCTCTGGGTGGTCGGCGGGCGGGTCTCCTACGAACGCCCGCCCGGGGCCCGCGAGGTCACCACGGTGACCGGCTGGGCGCTGCCGGGGCTGGTCGACGCGCACTGCCACGTGGGCCTGGACGCCCACGGCCCGGTCGACGCCGCGACCGCCGAGCGCCAGGCCCTCACCGACCGGGACGCCGGCACCCTCCTCATCCGCGACGCCGGATCACCCTCCGACACCCGCTGGATAGACGACCGCGAGGACCTGCCGAAGATCATCCGGGCCGGCCGGCACATCGCGCGCACCCGCCGCTACATCCGCAACTACGCGCACGAGATCGAGCCGTCCGACCTGGTCGAGTACGTCGGCCGCGAGGCGCTGCGCGGCGACGGCTGGGTGAAGCTCGTCGGCGACTGGATCGACCGCGACGCCGGGGACCTGGCGGCCTGCTGGCCGCGCGCCGAGGTCGAGGCGGCCATCGCCGAGGCGCACCGGCTGGGAGCCCGCGTCACCGCGCACTGCTTCGCCGAGGACTCGCTGCGCGATCTGGTCGAGGCGGGCATCGACTGCATCGAGCACGCCACCGGCCTCACCGAGGACACCATTCCGCTGTTCGCGGAGCGCGGGGTCGCGATCGTCCCGACCCTCGTGAACATCGCGACGTTCCCAAAGATGGCGGCGGGCGGCGAGGCGAAGTTCCCGCGCTGGTCGGCGCACATGCGGCGGCTCCACGAGCGTCGGTACGACACCGTACGGGCCGCCTACGACGCGGGCATCGCCGTCTACGTGGGCACGGACGCCGGGGGTTCGCTGCCGCACGGCCTGGTCGCGGCGGAGGTGGAGGAACTGGTGAAGGCCGGGATCCCGCCGCTGGACGCCCTGTCGGCGACGGCCTGGGCGGCGCGCGAGTGGCTCGGCAGGCCCGGTCTCACGGAGGGGGCGCCGGCGGACCTCGTGGTCTACGGCGCCGACCCGCGGGCCGACGTGCGCGCGCTGGCGCAGCCGCTGCGGGTCGTCGTGAACGGCGAGGTCAGGGCCTGAGCCCCGCGGCGGCGCCCTGTTGACGCCGCGTGACATCGGGGACCCGTCGGTCGTTGGAGAAGGCCGCACGGGCCGGCCGTCCGTGAAAGGAGGGAACTCGCGTTCCTCCTGAGGCGCCGTAAATCGAGTACACGCGCGGAAACCACCCTTTGGGGTGAACTCACGTCAGGTTGCCGCCCGTTCACTCACAGTGAGTAAAGATTCCGGGGTCGAGGCCGTCGGCGCGCGCAATGTCCCCCATTGGCGGCGCGACGGCACCCATCTCCCCGGGGGTTCCACACCTTGAACAGCAACACCTTCCGCATGCCCGCCGCCGTCCTGCTCGCCACGGGAGCGATGGCCCTGCTCACCGCCCCGCCCGCCGTTGCCACGGGAGGCGGCGGAGCCGGGGCGGGCGGCGAGGGCAAGGCCGGCGCCGTGGTCCTGCGCGCAGGACTGGACGTGGGCCTGCTCAACAAGACCGTGGACGTACCGCTGAAGGCGACCCTCAACGAGGTCAGCGCACCGGAGACGGCCGAGAAGACCGCGCTGACCGTCACCCTGGACGGGGTCGAGGGGAACAGGCCGGTCAGCGTCCTGCGCGCCGACGTGGCCACGTCCAAGGCGAACGCGGACAAGAACCGGGCCGAGGCGGAGGCCAACCTCGCCAAGGCCTCGGTGCACGTGCCCGGGCTGCCGCTGCTCTCCCTCGTCGAAGTGGAGAAGGTCACGTCCAAGGCCGTGTGCGAGGCGGGCAAGAAGCCGGTGGCCAGCGCGAACGTCCTCGGGAAGGTGACGGCGCTCGGCAAGAAGGTCACCCTGTCGGCGGGCGGCCCCACCAAGCTGGAGGTCCCGGGCGTGGGCGTGGTCGACCTGGAGCTGTCCGGTACGCAGACCACCTCCACCACGGCCGCCGCGGCCGCGCTCCGCCTGAAGGTGTCGGTGAACCCGCTGAACCTGAACGTGGCGCAGGTGGAGGGCGAGATCGTGCTCGCCGAGGCGCACTGCGAGACCCCGGCGGGCCCGGCGCCCTCGTCGGCCCCGCCGGCGGCCGACCCGGACGTCAAGCCGCAGACCGGGACGGGGACCGGCTCCGGCATCGCCTCCGGTGTCACCACCGACGCCAACCTGGCCGAGACCGGCGGCGGTTCACTGACCCCCTACGTCGCGGGCGGGGCGCTGTTCCTGCTCGGCATCGGCGGGGTCGCGCTCCTGGTGACCCGCCGGGGCAGGGCCTCGTAGGACCACCGGACCCGGACCCGCCCGGGCCGCCGCCCGAAGAGCACACGGAGGGGAATGCTCAACGGGTGGCGTGCCGCTCGGGGAGGGTCGTGCTGCTCAGAGAAGGTCGCGCCGCTCACCGGGTGGCGTGCCGCTCGGGTAAGTCCGCGCCGCTCAGCGGGTGGCGTGCTCCAGCCCCTGCCCGCCCGCGCCGCGCGACAGCACGGCCTCGGTGACCTGCCGGTCGATCCGGGCGTACTCGCTCCGCTTCGCCGCGGGCAGGGAGGTGTCGGACGCCGCGCAGGAGGCGCACACGACACGGAACGGCGGCCCCATGTCCGAGTACTGCGTGAGGTACTCGGCCTTCACCACCTCCCAGCGGCCGGGGTGGGCCGCCGCCGGGGCGAAGGTGAAGCGGGGGACCGAGGACTGGTTGCCGCGCAGTTTGTCGGCCGGTACGAAGCTGGCGACCTGGTCGCCCATCCCGAAGACCACCCACGTGCCGTTGATCTTCTCGTAGGGCTGCGGTACGTGGTTGTGCGTGCCGATGATCAGATCGATGTCGGGGAGGCCGTCGGCCGCGCGGGAGGCGGTCAGCGCCTGCGCCAGTTCCTTCTGCTGCGCGTCGGGCGCCGTCTGCCACTCGGTGCCCCAGTGGACGCTGAGCACCACCACGTTCGCGCCGCCGGCCCGGGCGGCGCGGGCGTCGGCGATGATCCGGTCCTTGTCGATCAGGTTCACGGCCCACGGCTTGTCCTGGGGGAGCGGGATGCCGTTCGTGCCGTACGTGTACGAGAGCTGGGCGACCTGCGCGCCGCCGGCCGCGAGCCGGGCCGGGGCCTTGGCCTCCTCCGCGCTGCGGGCCGAGCCGACGTGCGGGATGCCCACCCGGTCGAGGTGCTCCAGGGTGCGGGCGAGGCCCTCGTAGCCGTCGTCGAGGGTGTGGTTCGAGGCGGTGGAACAGCCGTCGTACCCGGCGTCCTTGAGGGCGTCCGCCAGCTGGTGCGGTGCCTTGAAGGTGGGATAGCCCGTGTAGGGGCCGCCGGGCCGCCCGTACGGTATCTCGTGGTGGCATATCGCCAGGTCGGCGGCGGAGACCAGGGGTTTGACCCCGGCGAGTATCTTCCGGAAGTCGTACTCCCCGGCCTTGCCGGCATCGTCCGCCGACCGCTGGACGATCGAGGGGTACGGGATGATGTCGCCGGTCGCCACCAGGGTGAACTGTCTCCCGGAGCCGGCGCCGCCCTCCGGCGGGGCGGACGTGGCCCGGTCCGGCAGGCCCCGGAGCCGCTGTTCCGTTCCGGGCGCCGCGCCTCGGTCGAACAGCTGCGGCACGGCGTAGACACAGCCGCCCACGACCGCCAGCCCGGCCAGCGCCGCGGATATCTTGGCGGATGCCTTCATTTCCGACCCCCCGATGTCCTGCACCGATGCGGGGATCCTGACCCGGCCCCCGCCCCCGGGCCATAGTAGGGGGGCCGATCGGGTGGCAGCGCCACCGGATTGCGGGAAGGTGCGCAGGTCAGGAGGGGTTTCGGGCCGGAGGAGGCCTCCGCAGGGGCGCGCCCGGCGGCGGCCGTCAGCGGGCGGTCAGGGCGAGGGCGTGGTCCAGGGCCTGGAGCAGCCGGCCCGTCGTCGCCCGGTCGCGGACCGCCAGCCTCAGCCAGGAGCGGTCCAGCCCCGGGAAGGTGTCCCCGCGGCGGACGGCGAAACCGAGGGCGCGCAGCCGGGTGCGGACCTCCGCGGCCCGTGCCACCTGGATCAGCACGAACGGCCCTTCCGCCACCCCCACGACAGTCACCTCGTCGAACTCTGTGAGTCCGGCCAGCAGATGGGCCCGGTCCACCGCGATCCGCCGCGCCGCCTCCTCCGCCTCGGCCAGCGCCGCCGGAGCCAGACAGGCCTCGGCCGCCACCAGGGCCGGTGTCGACACCGGCCACAGCGGCTGGGCGGCCGCCAGCTTCGCGATCACCTCCGGCTCGGCCAGCACGTAGCCGATCCGCAGCCCCGCCAGCCCCCAGGTCTTCGTCAGGCTCCGCAGCACCACCAGCCCCGGCAGGTCCATCCGCCCGGCCAGGGCCTCCCGCTCGCCCGGGACGGCGTCCATGAAGGCCTCGTCCACCACCAGGATCCGGCCCGGGCGGGCCAGCGCGGCCAGCGCCGCCGCGGGGTGCAGGACGGACGTCGGGTTGGTCGGATTGCCGATCACCACCAGGTCGGCGTCCTCGGGCACCGCCGCCGGGTCCAGCCGGAACCCGTCCTCCGCCCGCAGCACCACCCGTTCCACCCGGTGGCCCGCGTCGCGCAGGGCCGCCTCCGGCTCGGTGAACTGCGGATGCACCACCACCGGCCGTACGGCGCCCAGCGCCCGCGCGATCAGGACGAAGGCCTCCGCGGCCCCCGCCGTCAGCAGCACCCGCTCGACCGGCAGCCCGTGCCGGGCCGCCACCGCCGCGCGGGCCGCACGGCCGTCGGGGTAGGCGGCGAGATCCGCGAGGGAGGCGGCGATCCGCTGCTTGAGCCAGGCCGGCGGGGTGTCCGCCCGTACGTTGACCGCGAGGTCCACCAGCGCGGAGCCCGCGTCGATCACCTCGGCATCACCGTGGTGGCGCAGGTCGTGCGCCTGTGCGGTGGCCACCGCACAGGTGGCCGCCACCGACCGGCGCTTGGGCACGAGGAGTTCCCCGCCCGCCGCGAGGGCCGCGGCCTCCGCAACCGAGGGGGTCCCGGCGGCGGTGCGCGCCGCCTCGGAGGGGTGCGGCACGGCGATCGCGGCCAGCTGGTGTGCGGGGTAGCCGACGAGGGGTACGCCGAAACGTTCCGCCGCGCCCGCGATCCCCGCCTCGCCCACCTTCGACTCCACCGTCGCCAGGGCCGTGACCGCCTCCGCGGTCAGCCCGGCCCCCCGCAGCGTCTCCTCGATCAGGGCGCAGACCTCCGCGACGGAGACCCCCGCGCGCCCGCCGACCCCGACCACCAGATGCGTCGCGTAGTCGCCCACCGGGAGTCCTCCCTCCGTAGTCACAGTCACAGTCACTCTCACCGACACCGACACCGACACCGACACCTACACCTACACCGACACCTACACCGCCACCGTCACCGCCGCAGCCACCGGTCCGCCACCCGCACACGTCACCGGAACCGGCAGGTCGTCAACACTCCGATGCCCGCCACCCGCGCGCAAACGTGCGCGCGACGCGAGGAGTCTGTATTCAGGGGCACATGGCCGTGATCGTGGCGTTGGGTGCGTTCCTGATGACCCTGGCGGGCGGATGGACGGCGCAGCGCGTCACCGACCGCCGCCACCTCGTGCTGGGCCTGGCCGGCGGCCTGATGCTCGGCGTCGTCGGCCTCGACCTGCTCCCGGAGTCCATCCACGCGGCGGGCGACGAGGTGTTCGGCGTCCCCCTCGCCCTGTTGCTCTTCGTGGCCGGATTCCTCGTCGCCCACGTCGTGGAGCGGCTCCTGGCGGTCCGCCAGGCCGCGCACGGCGCCGAGGACGGCGCCCGCGTCCCTCAGGTCGGGCTCACCGCGGCCGCGGCGATGGTCGGCCACAGCCTCGCCGACGGCGTGGCCCTGGGCGCGGCCTTCCAGGTCGGCGGGGGGATGGGCGTGGCCGTGGCGCTGGCCGTCATCACCCACGACTTCGCCGACGGGTTCAACACGTACACGCTCACGAGCCTCTACGGGAACGACCGCCGCAAGGCCCTGATGATGCTCTTCGCGGACGCCGTCGCCCCGGTCGTGGGCGCGGCGTCCACTCTGCTGTTCACCCTTCCGGAGGAACCCCTCGGCGCGTACCTCGGATTCTTCGGCGGCGTCCTGCTCTACCTCGCGGCCGCCGAGATCCTGCCCGAGGCCCACCACAAGCACCCCGCCCTGTCCACGCTGATGTGCACGGTGGGCGGGGTGGCCGGGATCTGGCTCGTGGTGGGCATCGCGGACTGATCTCACGGCCGGGCCGCCGCCGCCTCGACGAAGCGCAGCGCGACGGACGGCTCCGCCGCCCAGTGCGTGTGCAGGTAGCTGGCGTGCACACCCTGCTGCACGAAGCCCTCGACACGGCGTTCGGGGTGCGTGAACCCCCACGCCGGCGCGGCACCGGCGCCCGGCTCGATCACCGTCCGGTGGAACTCGTGCCCGCGCAGCCGGGTGCCGTTGGCGGCGAGCGCGCTGTCCGACACCGCGACCGCCTCGCGGTAGCCGAGGGTGAGCCGCTCCGACATGCGGGCGTCGGCGTCGAGCACGCCGCACATGGGCTTGCCGTCCAGCGACCGGGCGAGGTACAGCAGCCCGGCGCACTCGGCGGCCACCGGGCCGCCGGCCTCGGCGAACCGGGCCACGGCCGCGCGGAGCGGTTCGTTGGCGGACAGCTCCGGCGCGTACACCTCGGGGAAGCCGCCGCCGATCACCAGGCCGGCGGTTCCCTCGGGCAGCGCCTCGTCCCTGAGCGGGTCGAATGTGACCACGTCCGCCCCTGCTGCCGTGAGCAGCTCCGCGTGCTCGGCGTACGAGAACGTGAACGCGGCCCCGCCCGCCACTGCGACCACCGGTCGTCGGCTGGGACTCTGCCCCGGACCCCGCCCTGCGGCGCCGTTGCCGGAGGCGCTGCCCCCGGATCCCCGCGCCTCAAACGCCGGCGAGGCTGGGTTGTGCGGCGACTGAGGCGCGTGGTCCGGGGCGGAGCCCCAGCGCGCCGGCGCAGTCGACGGAGACCAGGCCTCGCAGTCCATCGCCGGGGCCGTGCGGGCCAGCGCCATCAGGGCGTCCAGGTCGCAGCCCTGGCGGACCTGCGCGGCCAGCGCCGCCACCGCGGCCAGCGCATCCGCGCGCCGCTCGGCCACCGGCACCAGGCCCAGGTGGCGCGAGGGCGTGGCCACCTGCGGAGCCCGCCGCAGGACGCCGAGCACCGGCATCCCCGCCTCCTCCAGGGCCTCCCGCAGCATCACCTCGTGCCGGTCGGAGCCGACCTTGTTGAGGATCACGCCCCCCAGCCGCACCTGCGGGTCGAAGGAAGCGAAGCCGTGGACGAGCGCCGCCACCGATCGCGACTGCGAGGAGGCGTCGACCACCAGCACCACCGGCGCCCGCAGCAACTTCGCGACCTGCGCCGTCGACGCCAGCTCGCCCCGGCCCGCCGCCCCGTCGTAGAGCCCCATCACGCCCTCGACCACGGCGAGGTCGCACCCGGCCGCCGCGTGTGCGAACAGCGGAGCGACCAGCTCCGGCCCGCACATGAAGGCGTCCAGGTTGCGCCCCGGCCGGCCGGTGGCCAGCGCGTGGTAGCCGGGGTCGATGTAGTCGGGCCCGGCCTTGTGCGGGGACACGGCGAGGCCGCGCTCCGAGAAGGCCGCCATCAGGCCCGTGGCGACGGTGGTCTTGCCGCTGCCCGACGAGGGCGCGGCGATGACCAGCCGGGGAACGTGGAACGAGGTCACCACTCGATGCCCTTCTGGCCCTTCTGGCCGGTGTCCATCGGGTGCTTGACCTTGGTCATCTCGGTGACGAGGTCCGCGAACTCCACCAGCTTCTCCGGCGCGTTGCGGCCGGTGATCACCACGTGCTGCGTACCGGGACGGTTGCGCAGCACCTCGATGACCTCGTCGACGTCGATCCAGCCCCAGTGCATCGGGTACGCGAACTCGTCGAGCACGTACAGCTTGTGCGTCTCGGCGGCCAGATCCCGCTTGACCTGCTCCCAGCCCTCCTTGGCCGCCTGCTCGTTGTCGAGCTGCGCGTCCCGCTGGACCCAGGACCAGCCCTCGCCCATCTTGTGCCAGGCGACCGCGCCGCCCTCGCCCGAGGCGCCGAGCACCTTGAGCGCGTTCTCCTCGCCGACCTTCCACTTCGCCGACTTGACGAACTGGAACACCCCGATCGACCAGCCCTGGTTCCAGGCGCGCAGGGCCAGCCCGAAGGCCGCCGTGGACTTGCCCTTGCCGGGGCCGGTGTGCACGAAGACGAGCGGGCGGTTGCGGCGCTGGCGCGTCGTGAGTCCGTCGTCCGGAACGACGGACGGCTGTCCCTGAGGCATTACGCGGCCCTCCTGTTGCTGTCGGATGTCACTGCGGTACGTACGTTCTTCACGAGCCCGGCCAGCGAGTCGGCCCGCAGCCCGTCGAGCGTGACGGCGGGGCCGCCGAGGTCCGCGGCCAGCACGCCGGCCAGCCCCAGCCGGACCGGCCCGGCTTCGCAGTCCACGACCACCGAGGCGACCCCTCCGGCCTGCAGCAGCCGCGCGCTGCGTCCCGCGAGTTCCCGCGGGGTGCTGTCCGTCCGGCCCGCGGCGGTCCCGGCCGAGGTGGCCCGGCCGTCGGTGACGACCACGAGCAGCGGCCGGCGCGAGGGGTCCCGCAGCCGCTCGATCCGCAGTACCTCGTGGGCCTTCAGCAGTCCGGCGGCCAGCGGGGTGCGACCGCCGGTCGGCAGCTGCTCCAGCCGGGCCGCGGCCGCGTCCACCGAGGAGGTCGGGGGCAGCGCCAGCTCGGCGGTGGCCCCCCGGAAGGTGATCAGGCCGACCTTGTCCCGGCGCTGGTAGGCGTCCAGGAGCAGCGACAGCACGGCGCCCTTGACCGCGCTCATCCGCTGCCGGGCGGCCATGGAGCCGGAGGCGTCGACGAGGAAGAGGACGAGGTTGCCCTCGCGGCCCTCCCGGGTGGCCTGGCGCAGGTCGTCCTTGCGGATGACCAGCCCGCGCCCGTCCCGGCCGCGGGCCCGCTGGTGCGGGGCGGCCGCGTGCACGGTGGCCATCAGGTGCAGCTTCGTCAGGTGGCCCCGGGGGCGCTGGGCGCCGGTGGTCCGGCCGTGCGCGGTACGGGCGCGCGAACGCCGCCCGGCCGCGCCCTCGCCGAGCCCCGGCACGCTCAGCATCTTCGTCCGGAACGGCTCGGCGGCCCGTACGGCGGCCTGCTCGGGGCCGCCGGCATCCCGGGCGGACGGCTGCGGGGACTCGGGGGCGTCCGA
>NZ_JARAYQ010000265.1:0-11305 GCF_033794505.1 Streptomyces sp. MB09-01
CCACCCACCCCACCCACACCGGGAGAATCCACGTGTCCGAATGGCTGGTCCTGGCCATTGCCATGGCGCTCGTCTGCGCCGTCGTCCTCGCCATCACCACGATCCGGCACCGCCGGGCCGCGGACGACGAGGACACCAGCGAAACCCCCGACGTCATCGAGTACATGACGATGATGGTGGGCGTGGTCTACGCCATCGTGCTGGGCCTGGCCATCGCGGGCGTCTGGGAGGCGCGCGGCGCCGCGGAGGACAGCGTGCGCCGCGAGGCCCAGGCGCTGTACGAGGTCACCCAGCGCGCCGACGTCTACCCGGCCGCGGTCCGCGACCGGATCCGCGGCGAGGTGGACGCGTACGTCTCCCACACCGTCGCCGTGGACTGGCCGCTGCTGACCTCCGGGGAGAGCGCGTCGGCCGAGGGTGCCCATCTGCTGGGCAAGCTGCGCAGCGACGTCACCCACCAGAGCCCGGCCACCGAGCTCCAGGCGCAGGCCTACCAGCCGCTGCTGGACCACATCGCGGCCGCCGACGACGCCCGCCACTCACGGACGCAGAGCTCCGAGTCCACGCTGCCGAGCGTGGTGTGGTTCGGGCTGCTGGTCGGCGGGGTGGTCACGGTCGGGCTGATCTTCACCCTGCAGATCCGCCGCTCCGGGCGGGAGTTGCTGCTCGCCGGACTGTTCAGCGCGCTGATCGTGTTCCTGCTGTTCATGGTGTGGAGCTTCGACGCGCCCTACGGGCGGGACGGGATCGACTCCGCGGGGCCGTTCCAGGACCTGTTCCCGAAGACGGCGGTGGCCGCGGCCCGTTGAGCCCGCAGGGGCGCCCGCTACACCGCGACCTGCTGACGGACCCCCTGCACGACCGGTGAATGCCGCAGGGCGTGGGAGATCCGCAGCAGGTCGCGCGGTACGTCGGCGGTGTCGAGCAGGGTCTCCTCGTCCTCGCCGATGATCTTTCCCTCGGGGTCCGCGGAGCGGGCCCGCACGGCGGCCGCGACCATGGCGGCGTCGGCGACCGCGCGGGCGGTCTCCTCGTCTGACCCTCCGGCGACGGCGCTCTCGTAGGCGCCGTCGCGCAGGCCCTTGTCGAAGTACGGGCCCAGGTGCAGGAAGCCGTCGTGGATGTCCGACTCCCGCTGGATCACCCGCAGCTCCGCCGCGGACCACCAGGCCATCTGCACGGACGGCGTGCCGCTGGGCGCGGAGATCTGCACCTCCTGCCACAGCGGGCCGAGCCGGCGGTACGTCGCCCAGGTCTGCCAGTGGTCCGACAGCCGCTGGCAGACGAGCGGGACCACGAAGCCCATCGCGCTGATCAGCGCGCCCAGGGCGGCGAGCGGCGGGGCGACGTAGGTGCTCAGGTCGTCGAGGTCGTGGCCCAGCCAGCGGGCGACCACCGAGGAGATCTTGGTGGCGTCGTAGGTGAGGTTGAAGATGTAGCCGGAGACGATGATCATCAGGCCGACCCGTAGCCAGCCCCGCACCTGAAGGGACCAGCGCCAGCACAGGACCACCATCACCACCGCGGCCACGTGGTGGGCCAGCAGGTAGAGGGCGATCATCATCCCGATGTACGGGGTGTTCGCGTAGAAGGTGTCGAAGTCGCGCAGCCGCTCCACGGGGGTGTCACCGAGGGCGAACAGCACGATCAGGGCCACGATCACGAGGCTGTAGCCCGTGATCCAGCGGCGGGAGACGCGTCGGGTCTGCTCGGGCGGGCCGCCCCGCCAGTTGACCATCAGGACCAGGCAGGAGGCGCTGAAGGCGGTGATCAGGCAGTACACCAGGGGGGCCGAGACGTTGACGATCCCGGTCCAGCGGTTGACCGCCGCGATGGTGGGCGGCGCCGCGAAGAAGAACACCGCTCCCGCAAGAGTCAGCAGGGCCACGACCGAACGCAGGAGCGGGTCGCGCCAGTTGTGCCGCAGGGCCGGCAGCTTGAAGGCGAGTGAGATCGCCATCGCGGCCGCCGGTATGTAGTAGTCCTCGCCGTTCAACGGTCGTTCCTGTGCCCCCGGTAGCCCAGCGATGCCTCGATCCGGCCCGCCAGTTGGTCGCGCTGGACCGGAGCCCGGTGGCCGGCCGATCCGGCCAGCCAGTTCCGGCATCGACTGCCCAGCAGTAAGCCGAAGGTTTCGGCCTCGGTCTCCTCCCGTACGTCGGCGCGCGTGCGCGCCGCGACACGGCGGACGGTCTCGCCGATGTCCGCCTCGTCGGTCAGCAGCCGCGCGGCGACGGCGGCGCCGTCGACGTGGTGGCTGCAGTGGCCGGCCTTCATGTGCCACAGCTCGTGGCCCAGGATCACCAGTTGGTGGTCGGGAGCGGTGCGTTCCTCGATGACCACGAGATCGCGGTCGGCCATGTCGAGCCAGAGGCCGCTGGCCGTCCGCGGGGGGAACGAGGCCATCCGGAAGTCCACCCGTCGGCCGCGGTGTCTGCTCATGCCCTCGCAGAGGGCAGCGTAGAGGTCCACGGGTTCCACGGGTGCGGTCAGCCGGATGCCGGCCACCAGCTCCCCGCACAACCGCCGCTGCTCTCTGCCTATGCTCACCGTTCTCCCCGTCGGCGCGGATCCGGATCAGGACTCAAGGATCAGACCCAGACTTTCGACTGGGTCAGGATTCGTTCGGTTTTACGCTTTCGAGGAGCATGTCCAGCCATTCGGTCACCTTGTCCCGGTGCTTGTCGCTGGGCAGTTGGGCGGCGCGCCAGGCGATGCCCCGCACACCGTGGTTCTGGAGGAGTCTTGCCAGCGGATCGCCCGCCGATGCGGCCGCGGCCGGTACGGTTTCCCGCGCGCGCCCCGCGAAGTCCTGCAGCAGCTGTTGCTCGGTCCGCTGGAGCGCGTCGGTGAGGGCGTCGGAGTCGTGTGCCGTGAGGAACCCGGCGTGCACCCCGAAGAAGCGCTGGATCGCGTCGCAGTGCTCCATGGTGGGGCGGCGGTCGCCGTTGATCAAGGCCCCGGCCTGCTGCCGCGACATGCCGGCGCCGTCCGCGATCTCCTGCTGCGTGTAGCGGCGGCCGTTGGGTTTGACGCGGGTTCGCCTCAGCAGGTCGAGCCGCTGGAGGAACCGGGTCTGCAGATCGGGTTCGCCGGCCGGCCTGCCGTCGAGGAGGGTCTTGACCACGTCCGTGGGCACACCGGAGGCCTCCGAGAGCCGCCGCAGGTCGAAGACGTGGTTCAGGTCGCGGCCCATCTTGCCCGCGAGTTCGGCGACGCGCGTGATGGTGGCTGCCAGGGGTGCGTTGGCCACCGCGACGGGAGCCGGGAAGCCGTCTGTCACCAGTGGTTCTCCTAGATCGCGCGAAGTCGGTACGGCACATGGTCGGCTTCTGGAATCTAGCCGCTCTCGCCCGGAAGGGCTAGAACGTGCCACAGCTGTGGCGGGAATGAGCTGTCAAGAGGCTGGAATTGCCACAATAGTTGACACTCGAATGAAGTCGGTAGCAGGATCGCCACACGGAAATGAAGATCCAGACCGGAGGAGGGGGAGCTCTCGGTGCCACATCTCGCAGCGGTGGGCCCGTCCGATGGCCTCGCCCGAGCCGGTGAGGAGCGCCTGGCGGGCGAGGAGTCCGCACGGGGCGCCGTGCGGTCGGAGCGACGCAAGGAGATTTTGCGCCAGCGCCGCGAGGAGCTGGGCCTGAGCCAGGAGGACCTCGCCGCCCGGCTGCGCATCAGCGTGCGTGCGTACGGAAACTGGGAACGCGGGCTCGTCAAGGAGTGGACGGACCGCAAACTGCTCGCCCTGGCCGAGGCCTTGGAGATGAGCGAGCGGCAGTGCTTCTGGCTGTTCCGCGTCATGGTCGACCGGGACCCGCCGCCCACGTGGCGGGCCGCCGAGGAGAACAGACTGCCCGAGGATCCCGCGCAGCGCGACTACTTGTGCGACTACGCGGCCCTCATGGAGTCCACTCCCTACCCGAGCTTCCTGGTGGACCACCGCTGGGACGTCGCGCTGACCAACTCGGCCTTCGACCAGCTCTTCCAGTCCGTACGGCCGCACCCGACGGCCCTGCCGGACGACAACTTCCTGCGCTTCGTACTGTTCCATCCGGACGCGGCGGCCGTGCTGGAGGACCACGAACCGGCCTGGTGCGTACCGCTGCTGGCCCAGTTCGCGGCAGCGCTGGCCGCGGCCCCGGAGGACGAGGGGCTGCGCAGCATCCGCCAGGAGGTGGCCCGTGACCCGTTCATGGAGGCCGCCTACCGGTACGGGGTGCCGCACTGGCTGAGCATGCGCGGGGCCGAGGCTGCCGAGACGGACGGGGCGGTGCGGACCGTCCGCCACCCCGACCCGCAGCGGGGGCTGGTGCGCTGCCGGACGGTGGCCGAGACCAGCCGGATGCTGGACGAGATGGGGCTGATGCGGATCACCCTGATCCTGTCGGCGCCGCAGGGCGCGCCGGCAGGTCCCGTGCGGGGCGGCGCCGGGGTCGTGCACCAGCAGGGTGCCCGGCTGCGCGCCGTGCCGTCGCTGGGGGAGTGACCGGCCGGGGCAGACTGGAGCCGGCGGGCGCGCGGCTCGGGTTCCGTGTCACCGATCGTGTCGACGATCGTGGCACCGGAGCCCCCGGAGCCGCCGCCGGCGCGATCGTGGTGCGTGGAGCGGCCGCGGGAGCCGCCACTGTCACCGGCACCTGCCGTGGCGGGTGCACCGGCACGGGCGAAGGGCGGTAGGGGCGTGCGGCTGACGATCCTCGGCGGGGGCGGTTTCCGGGTACCGCTCGTCTACGGAGCACTGCTCGGCGACCACGCCGAGGGCCGGGTGTCCCATGTGACGCTGTACGACGAGGACCCGGCGCGGCTCACCGCCATGGCCCTAGTCCTCGACGACCAGGCCGCGGCCGCCGGAGTGCCGGACGCACCGGTCGTCGCCGCCACCGGGGACCTCGACGAGGCCCTGCGCGGGGCGGACTTCATCTTTTCGGCCATCCGCGTCGGCGGCCTGGACGGGCGCGCGGCGGACGAGCGGATCGCCCTGGCCGAGGGAGTGCTGGGCCAGGAGACGGTGGGCGCGGGCGGCATCGCGTACAGCCTGCGGACCGTTCCGGTGGCCCGCGCGATCGCGCGCAGGATCGCCCGTACGGCCCCCGAGGCGTGGGTCATCAACTTCACCAACCCCGCCGGGCTGGTCACCGAAGCCATGGCCGAGGAGCTCGGCGAGCGGGTGATCGGCATCTGCGATTCCCCCGTGGGCCTCGGCCGGCGTATCGCCCGGCTGCTCGGGGCCCGGCCGGGGGAGGCCTGGATCGACTACGTCGGCCTCAACCACCTGGGCTGGGTGCGCGGGCTGCGCATCGGCGGCCGCGACGAACTGCCCCGGCTGCTGGCCGATACCAAGGCCCTGGAGTCCTTCGAGGAGGGCCGGCTCTTCGGAGCCGAGTGGCTGCGCTCCCTCGGCGCGATTCCCAACGAGTACCTGCACTACTACTACTTCAACCGTGACACCGTACGGGCCTATCAGGAGGCCGAGCAGACCCGCGGGGCCTTCCTGCGCGACCAGCAGCGCGGCTTCTACGCCGAGGCCGGTCGGGCCGGGCAGCCGGCCGGGGCGGCGCTGGCCGCCTGGGACCGGACCCGGGCCGAGCGCGAGGCCACGTACATGGCCGAGAACCGCGAGGCGGCCGGCGTCGGCGAGCGCGACGGGAGCGACCTGGAGTCCGGCGGCTACGAGAAGGTCGCGCTCGCGCTGATGCGGGCCATCGCCCGGGACGAGCGGGCCACCCTGATCCTGAACGTCCGCAACGGCTCGACCCTGTCGGTCCTGGACGCCGCGGCGGTCATCGAGGTGCCCTGCCTGGTCGACGCGAACGGCGCCCACCCGGTCGGCGTCGAACCGCTGCCGCTGCACGCGGTGGGGCTCGTGACGGCCGTCAAGGCGGTCGAGCGGGAGGTCCTGGCGGCCGCGGCGAGCGGGTCCCGGGCGGCCGCGGTCAAGGCCTTCGCGCTCCACCCGCTGGTGGACTCCGTGGCCGTGGCGCGGCGGCTGCTCGACGGGTACGCGGCGGAGCACCCGGGGCTGGCCTACCTGCGCTGACCCGCCCGCGCCGAACGCCGGCGGGTCCCCCGTACGGCGCAGCGCCGCATGCGGTGGGGCGGGGGCGCTGTGAGAGTGCGAGGGTGACCACTGCCCCCGCCGTAGCCGCCGCGCCACCCGTGCTCGACCGGCGGCAGCGCAACATCGTCTTCGGCACGATCATGCTGGGCGTGCTGCTCGCGGCACTCGACCAGACGATCGTCGGCACCGCCCTGCCCACGATCGTGGGGGACCTCGGCGGCGGGGACCACATGTCGTGGGTGGTGACCTCCTACCTGCTCGCGGAGACCGTGTCGACGGTGCTGGTGGGAAAGTTCGGCGACCTGTACGGCCGGAAACTGATCTTTCAGATCTCCGCGATCATCTTCATCAGCGGCTCCTTCCTGTGCGGCCTGTCCACCAACATGACGTTCCTGATCGTGTGGCGCGGCGTCCAGGGCATCGGAGCCGGCGGCCTGATGGTCACCGCCATGGCGCTGATCGCCGACGTGGTGCCCCTGCGCGAACGCGGCAAGTACCAGGGCATGATCGGCGCCGTCTTCGGCGTCGCCACCGTCATCGGACCGCTGCTCGGCGGATTCTTCACCGACCAGCTGAGCTGGCGGTGGTGCTTCTACGTCAACGTCCCGATCGCCATCCTCGTGGTCGTCGCGGCCGCCAAGACGATCCCGGTGGTACGGGCCTCGGGCAAACCGGTCATCGACTACCTCGGCATCGCCCTCGTGGCGATCGGTGCGAGCGCGCTGATCCTGGCCACCAGCTGGGGCGGGAACGAGTACGCCTGGACCTCACCGACGATCATCGGCCTGTTCGCGGGCGGCGCGGTCGCGCTGGCGCTGTTCTGCCTGGTCGAGACCCGGGCCGCGGAACCGATGCTGCCGATGAGGCTCTTCCGCAATCCGGTCTTCGCCGTGTGCTCCGTACTGAGCTTCGTCGTCGGGTTCGCGATGCTCGGCGCGATGACGTTCCTGCCGACCTACCTCCAGTACGTCGACGGGGACTCGGCCACGGTCTCGGGCGTCCGGACCCTGCCCATGGTCTTCGGACTGCTGATCGCCTCGGTCTTCAGCGGCAACGTCACCAGCAGGACCGGCCGGTACCGGATCTTCCCGATCGTCGGCAACGCCGTCATGGGCGTCGGCCTGTACCTGCTGTCGCGGATGCAACCGGGGACCAGCACCCTGCTGGAATCGCTGTACATGTTCGTGCTCGGCACGGGCATCGGCCTGTCCATGCAGGTGTTGACGATCGCCGTGCAGAACACCGTCGACTACGCCGACCTCGGCACCGCCACCTCCGGGGTCACCTTCTTCCGTACGCTCGGCAGCGCCTTCGGGACGGCGGTCTTCGGCACGATCTACGCGAACCACCTGGGGCCCGGACTGGAGGCGGCGGTCGCGGAGGCGGCGCGGGTCACCGGGCAGGACCCGGCGCGGCTGGCCGAGGCCGCCTCGACCCCGGACGGGGTGCACCGGCTCAGCCCGGAGGCGGCGGCTCCCATCATCGACGCGTACGCGGAGGCCCTGCACACGGTGTTCCTCTGGACCGTGCCGGTGGCCGTCTTCGGGTTCGTCGCCGGGCTCTTCCTCAAGCAGGTCAAGCTGCGCGACACCGCCCGGGCCGGCTCCACGGACATGGGCGACGGTTTCGGCTCTCCGGCCACGGCCAGCGGGGATTCGGCCAAGCTGCTGGAGCTGGCGGTCGGCAAACTCGTACGGAACATGGGGCGCGACACGGCACGAGGGATCGTCGAGGCCTCCGACACCCGGCTGGACATCGCGGGCGCGTGGACGGTGATGCAGGTGGAACTGATGACCAGGACGGTCGGCACCGCCAGCATCGGGCTGATCGCCGCGCGCCGGTCCCTGCCGCCGGAGGTGCTGCTCCCCGTCTTCGCCCGGATGACGGAGGAGGGGTACCTCAGCCGCGAGGACGGCTACTTCTCCCTCACCCCGGCCGGGGAGCGGGAGGCCGCCGTCATCTCGGCGGCGTGGGCCCAGTGGCTCGGCGACCAGCTGGAGAAGGACCGGGGGCGGCCGCGGAGCGCCGAACTGCGGGTGGCGGCGGACGCGATCGCGAGGCGGCTGCTGGCCGAAGACCTGGGCGAGGGGAACTTCGCGCCGCGGGTGGCGGTCCGGACGTAGCGGGGACGCGCCGGGGAGAGTACGTACCGGAATCGGAACCTCCGTCAGCCGCCCGGCATCCTCTCCATCGACGCGTGTGGAGCACGGGGACGGAGAGCGGACATGGGAATCACACTGGCCGAGGAGATCGTGCTGCTGTCCCTGGACGACGAGTCCGGGCAGGCGCGCGAGCGCCAGTCGGCGGGCTGGGCGGCGGCGGGCGGGATCCTGCTCGAACTGGTCATGGCGGAACGGGTGTCGGTGGCCGGCAAGTACCTGGAGCTGCGGGACACCACCCCCACCGGGGAAGAACTGCTCGACGGCCGGATCCTGCTGATGGAGGCCTGGCTGCGCGGCCGCGCCAAGCGCCGGGTGACGGACTGGCTGACCAGGGACCAGGCCAAGGCGGTCGGCGCCGCGCTGGAGCGCCTGGTCGGGCGCGGCCTGGTGACGGCGGAAGTGCACAAGGTGCTCGGGATGTTCCCGCAGCAGCGCTACCCCGAGACCGACGGCGCCGCCGAGCGGGCACTGCGGGAGCGGCTGCGCGCCGTCGTCATCGACGGCGCCGAGCCGGACGAGCGCACGGCCGGCCTCATCGCACTGATCCACTCGACCGGGCTGCACCGGCCGGCCTTCCCCGACCGGCGCCGCGACGCGGTGGCCGCACGGACGGCGGAGATAGCAGCCGGTCAGTGGGCGGCCGACAGCGTCCGGACGGCCATCCGCGACGTGCAGGCCGCGATGGTGGCGGTGACGGCCGTGACGGTGGCGACGACCTTCACCGTGTGAGGCCGGCTCCCCTACTCCTCCCCGGGCCCCTCGGGTCCTCCCGGCCCCCTCGGGCGGGGCGCGGTCGGTGCGGGGACCTCAGGCGGTGCCGGTCGGGTCCGCGCTCACGGTCGGATAGTCGTACGAGGGGACGTGCGGCAGGGTCGCGAGGTCCGGGCGCCAGGCGCGCAGCACGGCCGCCGACGGGGCGTACAGGGCCGGGGGGATCTCGGCCGGGGCGAACCACTGCCAGCGGGCGATCTTGTGGGGCTCGGTGACGGCGGGGACGCCTACCGCCGAGGTGGTGACGGCGGCCGCCGTCAGCCGGGTCACCCCGGACTTCGCGTCGATCTGGACGGAGAGGACGCGGATCTCCTCGGGGGCCGCCCGCAGGTCCGTCTCCTCGGCGAGCTCCCGGGCCGCGGCCTGTTCGAAACCCTCCCCGGGGTCGACCTTGCCGCCGGGCAGCTCCCAGCGGCCGTCGTGCGCCTGGCCGAGCAGCACCCGGCCGTCCGGAGCGATGACGACCAGCCCCACGCCGACGACGGCATTGGGTTGCGGCACGGCGCGCTCGGGACGTTCTCCGGCGGTGGTCATGGGCGTCCTTCCGGGGGAGTGGTGGGACGGGCGCGGACGTGGATCCGTTCGCCCTGGGGGCCGAAGAGGCTGAGGAACTCCGCTGCCTGGGGTCCCGCGTTGAAGAAGGCGTGCGGAGTGCGCGTGTCGAACTCGGCGGCCTCGCCGGGGCCGAGGACGAGGTCGTGCGCCCCGAGCAGCAGCCGGATGCGCCCGGACAGCACGTACAGCCACTCGTAGCCCTCGTGGACCTTGAGTTCGGGCTCGGGTGGCGGACCCTCGAGGGGCGGGAGGATCTGCTTGAAGGCGTGCACCCCGCTGAACTTGCGGGTCAGCGGCACGTAGGTGCTGCCGTGCCGGACGAAGGGGCGCGGGCGGACCCGGGGATCCCCGGTCTCCGGGGCGCCGACCAGTTCGTCGAGCGCCACCCGGTGCGCCCTGGCCAGCGGAAGCAGCAGCTCCAGCGTCGGCCTGCGCTGCCCGGACTCCAGCCGGGACAGGGTGGAGAGGGAGATCCCGGTGGTCTCGCTGAGCTGGGCCAGCGTGGTGCCGCGCTGCCGGCGCAGGGCGCGCAGCCGCGGGCCCACGGCGGTGAGCACGCCGGCCAGTTCCTCGTCCTGCTCCTCGGTGGCCATGGCTCCATTTGCCACTTCGGCAAGAACATTTGTCAAGCGGGCGCCTGCGAGCGGACCCTCGGAGACATGGACGACGCACGGGACTCAAGGAATTCGGGCGACTCGGTGGACGACGTGGACGACGTGTTCGACGTGGTGGTCGTGGGCGGTGGGGCGGCCGGGCTCGCCGGCGCCCTGACTTTGGTCCGGGCCCGCCGGTCGGTGCTGGTGATCGACTCCGGCAGTCCGCGCAACGCCCCGGCCGCGCACCTGCACGGATACCTCGGCCAGGACGGGGAGAGTCCGGCCGCGCTGCTGGCCAGGGGGCGGGCCGAGGTGGCCGGCTACGGCGGCGAGATCAGGCAGGGCACGGCCATCGCCGCGGACCGGCTGCCCGACGGGGGCTTCCTGGTCCGCTGCGGGGACGGCTCGACCGTCCGGGCGCGGCGGCTGGTGGTCGCCACCGGTCTGGTCGACGAGCTTCCCGCGGTGCCGGGCCTCCGGGCGCGCTGGGGCCGGGACGTGCTGCACTGCCCGTACTGCCACGGCTGGGAGGTCCGGGACCTGCCGGTCGCGGTGCTGGCCGACGGACCCCTCGCGGTGCACCAGGCGCAGCTCTGGCGGCACTGGAGCGAGCGGACCACCCTGCTGGCGCACGCCTGGCGGCTCACCGACGCGGACCGGGAACTGCTGGCCGCCCTCGGTGTGCGGGTCGTCGAGGCAGAGGTGACCGGACTCGCGGTCGAGGAGGACCGGCTGACCGGGGTGACCCTGGCCGACGGCGCCGTCGTCGCGTGCGGGGCGCTGGTCGTGGCCCCGCGGTTCACCGCGCGCTCGGGCGTCCTGACCTCCCTGGGCCTGCCGACCACCGCTGTGGAGCGGGACGGGCAGGTGATCGGCACCTGCGTCGAGTCCGACCCGGCGACCGGTGCCACCGCGCTGCGGGGGGTATGGGCTGCGGGCAGTGTGACCGCTCCGACGGAGCAGGTCGCGGGCGCGGCCGCGCAGGGGGTGCGGGCGGCCGTTTCCGTGAACGCCGACCTGATCGAGGCGGAGGGCCGCCGGGCCGTGGAGGCCCACCGTGCGGGTGCGGGTGCGGGTGCGGGTGCGGGTGCGGGTGCCGGTACGCGTACCGGGGCCGGCGTCGGAGGAGCGGTGGCGGGACGGGTCCGCGGCTGAGCGGG
>NZ_JARAYQ010000266.1:0-11165 GCF_033794505.1 Streptomyces sp. MB09-01
GCGCGGGAGGCCGGCCCACCGCGTCACGTCGGGGCCGCCCCCCCCCCCGATGCCCGGCGGCCCCGACGTGACGCGGTGCGCCGGCCTCCCGAGCAGCGCCGGCCGCTTCCGGAACGACGCGGGCCGGGGCCCCGCGTCCGCCGGCGGCTCCGTTGTCAGTGGGTGGCGCTAAGGTCCCCTCCGTACCGCAGCTAGGGGGTGATGCTCGGGACGCGGGGGCCGCCGCACCGTACTCGGCCACGACCGAAGGGGGCGGTACAACATGACCATCAGCACCACCAGCACCACCAGCACCACCAGCACCATCAGCCCCGCGACGGGCACGCCCGAGCCCGCGACCGAGGCCGAACTGCTGCTCAAGGCCGGGGCGGTTCTCCCGTACGGCACCGCCGACGCCGGGCCCGAGGCCGTGGAGTTCACCGCCCGCGCCTACCGCCACCCGGGCCTGGCCGAGGACGACCGCGTCGTCGTCCGCCTCGCCGCCGCCGAACTGGGCGCCGCCGAGGACCGTGCCGTCGGCTTCCTCGGCCTGGAGCCCGATGGCGAGCCGGCCGTGGTCGGCCTCGGCCGCCGCCGGACCCTCGGCTTCCCGGAGTGGTTGCTCGTCCACCACCCCCAGGACGGCCACCACGCCCTCGCCCTCGTACCCGAACTGGAGCGGATCGCCCGTCAGGCGAGGACCAAGCCCAAGGCTGCCCTCGCAGCCTGCCACGAACTGGCCGGGCGGCTGGCCGGCTCCGTGCCCCACTTCCTGCCCGTCGTCTGCGAGGAGGCCGCACGCCTCTTCCTGTCGGCCGAAAACCCCGCGTTCGCCGCGCAGCTGTTCGCCCAGGCCCGCAAGAGCGAGGCCACCCACGGCCTCGCCGTCGACGAGGACCGCCTCGACGCCGTCTTCCTGGAGTTCGCGCTGGCCGGCGCCCTGCCGGTGCGGGTGCTCACCAGCCACGGCAAGGCCATGGAGGCACGCGTGCACGCGCCGGAGGCGTACGAGCGCTTCCGCCGCCTGTGCACGCGCCGCACCGCCGGCGGGATGACGCCGTCCGTCCAGGCGGACGCCACCCTGCGCCGGCTGGCCCGCGCAGCCGGCCTCGACCCGGCCGAGGCCGAGCAGGAGTACCTGGCCGAACTGCTGCCGCTGCCCGCCGTCCTGCGTGCGAGCCTCGCCTGGTGGAAGGCCCACAGGGCCGCACTGGTCGCCCTCGCCCGCCGCGAACCCGCCGTGCGCGGTGCCCTGCTGTCCCTGATGCCGGCGTGCGACGAGGACCGGGACGGCGAGATGTCCGCCCTGTGGCTGGAGATCCTGGAGGAAGCGGGTGCCACCGTCGCCCTGGCCTCCGAGGCGCCCACCGCCGAGGAGGGCTGCGCCGACGGCACCTCCGGCTGGCTGGAACGGTTCCATGCCGCCCGCCACTCCGGCTGGGCCACCCGGCTCACGCCACCGCTCCTGCTCGACCTGGTGGAGCGCGCGGCCGGTCGGCTGCGCACCGAACTCGCCGCGCCGGGCCGCAAGGACGCCGCGCTGAAGATCGGCCTCGAGGACGTCGCCCTGCTCGACCGGCTGCTCTGCCTGGGCGTCCCCGTTGCCGCCCCGGAGGTCGGGGTCGGGCTCAACCTGGCGGCCTGGGCCGTTCCGGAACAGCGCTGCGACCTGCTGGGGCTCGCCGCCGACGAACGATTCCGGCCCGCCTTCCGGCAGGCCCTGTACGGCTACGACGACTGCGCAATCGCCCACGAGGTGATCCCGCGCCTGGCCGAGTCGCCCGGCGGTCGCCCGATGCTCGCCGAGTGGGTGAGCGAAGTGGCCCGGGCCTGCAGGCACACGGGACTGCCCGGGGCGCCGGAGGCGTTCGGGCGCCTCCGCCGGCTGCCCGTCGAGGCAGTGGCCCTGGCGGAGGAAGAGGTGGCCGCCGCCGTCGCCACCGACATCGGGGCGCTGCTGGCCCGCACCCTGAACGGCGGCCTGTTCGAAGAACTGACCTGGCCCGCCTGGGAGGAAGCCGTCACCGAGCTGGCGCCGCGCCACACCCACCGGGGCCTGACCATGGTCAGCGCCTGGCCGCACCTGATCGTGGGCAACGAGCGGCAGGTGCGGGTGATCGACGCCCACTCCACCGTGCTCGTCCACGACCTGCGCATCCCCGGCGACACCCGTCGCTCCGTCGGCTTCCACTACGTCGACGGCGCGCTGCTGGTCTGCTGGCGGCACTGGTACGGGGGCGGGGAGGTGCAGGGCTACTGGCACACCGACCCCGACCGGATCTTCACCGTGGACACGGGCAAGCACCCCTGGCGGCTGAGCCTCCAGTACACCGCCCTGCCGCTGGCCGACGGCGGTCTCACCACCGGCGCGGGCGCCCTCCACCGGGGCGACACCGCGCTGCCCGACGAACGCCCCGTCCTGTCCGACGGAGGCGCGTACTGGGTCTGGGACGGTGCGGACCAGCCCGCCGGCTGGGCCGAGTACGACCCGGCCCGGGACACCGTGGGCCGGCACGCCCTGCCCGGCTTCCTCGCCGACGCCCTTCAGGGCCTCCCCGAGGGCAGCACCCTGCGCGCGGACAGCAGCTGGCTGCGGCCCGCCCCCGCCGTCGAGGGCTCGGTGCTCGGGGCACCCGTGGACGGCCTCCTCGGCTGGCGGATCGTGGACGTGCCCGGCCAGGGCCACCGGGCCTGTGACACCGCCGGACGGACCGTCACCGCTCCCGAAGGAGGCCCGGTTCCGCTCGCGGCGGTCACGTTCCCCGGCGACGACCGCCCGCGTGCGCTGACCACGTACCAGTGGGCCTACCGGCTCACCGACCCGGACGGTGTGTTCACGGCAGAGTCGCGCTACCCCGTCTCGCACCACGCCACCGGCGTCAGCGCGACCGCCGCCCTGCCTCCCGTCGGGCACTGGTTCTGCCTGCGCCCCCGCGACCCCGAGGGGTCGGCGGCGCTGCGCGCGGTGGACCGGGACGCCGCAGCCGCACTCCTCACCGCGGCCGCCGCGGCCCGGGAGGCCGAGGGCATCACGGCGGGTGCCGAGCGGGCCGACACGCTGTCCGGCCTGGTACGGGACGCGCTGCCGCAGGTCACCGACCCCGTGCTGGTCCGGGGCGTCGCCGACTGGATCGGCTTCGCCCTCGACCAGCAGGCCGCCCTGGAAGCCGCCGCCGCGCGCCTCGCCCCCGGTGCGCAGGACGAGGCGGACCGCCCGACCCCGCCGGGCCCCTCGGACCACCTACTGGAGCAGGCGGTGTCCGGCCTGACCGGAGCCTTCCACTACAGCTGGGCCAGCGACAACGGCGACGCCGTGTTCCGGGCCCTCTCCGCCCTCGCCGAGGCCGTGGCGGACACCGGAGCCGCCGCCGTCCCCGGCCGGCTGCACACCGAGATGCCTCCTCTGCCGTTCCCCACCGTCGAGTGGGCCCCGCTGCTGGAGCAGCCGGCCGCCCTCGCCTACCGGGCGGTCGCCGCGGGCACCACCGAAGAACAGCGGCAGACCCTGCTGGCCCTGCTCCGCAAGGCCGAGGGGCTGGGCCTGGCCTCCGCGGCCACCGGCCGGTGGCGCCTGGCCCGGATCCACCTGGCCCAGCGGGACCTCCTGAACAAGCCGGTCACCGCGCGCCACCCCTACCACAGCAGCATCTTGCCCCTCGGCGGCGGAGCCTTCCTCACCACCGGCCGGGACTGCGAGCCGAAGGGCGACGGTCACGAGCTCGCGGTCGTCCAGTACGACCCCACGGGCCGGTTCACCCTGCCCGAGCCCTATACCCTGCGCGGGCACAGACCCCTCGGCGACGCCGTGCGCGAGCCCGGCTGGCTGGCCCGCTTCCTCGACGACGCCGCAGAGCGCGGCACCGCACCCTGGCTGCCCGCGGCCGCGGAGGAATTCGCCCGGCTCACCGGTGTGACCGGCACCCTGGCCCGGCTGGTGGTCGCCGGCCTTCCCGCCGTGGACCACTACGAGAGCAGCTTCCTGACCGCCGGACAGCGCAAGGCGATCGGGGTCAAGGTCGGCGACGCCGCCGTGGCCCGCGCCGACCTCAGGGTTCTGCCCGCCGACGTGCGCCGCCGCCTGGTTGCGGCGCTGCTGCCCGCCGACCCGGCCCGGCTGTGGACCGACGGCCCGGACGTGGCCGCGGCCGCCGAGGTGTGGAACCGGCGCGTGGGCCGCCGCGTGCCGGTCCCGGAGTGGCTCGTCACCGAGGCCCGGCGGGGCGCCCGCACCGACTGGTCCGCCGTGCGTTCCCTGCCCGCGGTGCTCGACCCGTCCGCCGCCCCGCAGCTGAGCACCGACGCGCCGTGGGAGGTGCGGGAAGGCCGGGCGGTGCCGCAGACGCCGGATGCCGAGGCGTTCTCCGCGGACGTGCTGACCGGAACGGTGGGCATGGCCGCCTGGCTGGCCCACCGGCTGCCCGCCGGCGACCCGGTCCGGGCCCTCCTGCCGTCGGCGCTCACCGCGGTACGGCAGCGGCTCGCCGCCCCGCAACTGCTGCTGGAGCTCGGCGCGTACACGAACCCGGTCGAGTTCCGGAAGGCCGCCGGCGCTCCGACCCGTACAGCCGAGCACTACGAGGAGTACGGAGCGGTGGTCCTGCCCCGCACCGAAGGCACGTCCCTGCCCGCTCTGCGCCCGACCCTGCTCGACTCCACCGGCGGCGACCCGTACCTGCCGCTGCTGCGCCGTGCCGACCAGCAGCCGTACCCCGTGGAGACCGCGCTGCGCTGCGTCCACGATCCGCGGTTCGCGGCGCTGCTCGCCGATCCGGGTGCCCCGGCGGCGTGCGGGGTGGACGAGGACGGGACGTGGTGGCCGCAGGACCCGTCCCGGTCGGCGCCGGAGCTGGTGGACGAGGTGCAGGCCGCGCACGGTCTGGGCGCGGACGCGGCGGTGCTGTACCTGATGCTGCTGGCGATGCCCGACCCCACCGACCGCAACACGGCCCGGTGGACGGGCTGGAAGCCGACCCGGCTGAAGGCGGCCCGCGCCGAACTGGCCGCCACCGACCTGGTGGTGACGGCCGCCCGGACCCGGGCGGGGCGCACCCTGTTCCTCCCCGGCGGCTGGGTGGAGCCGGCCTCGCCCTGGCTGCCGCTGGAGGAGTGGAAGGCGCCGATGTTCGGCCTGCTCGCCGGACGGGAGCCGCTCCTCGGCGTACTGGTGCCGGCCGAACCCGTTGCCGCGCTCTACCGACGGGCCTGGCAGCGGGTCCGCGAGGGCGACGCGCCCCGATTCGGGGAGTTGAGGATACGACGCACCCGCCGCCGCTGAGCCCGCCACGGCGCCGGGAACACGGCCGCGGCCTGAGCTGAACGGGGCGACATCCGAGCGCGCAGTGGCCGCGACCAAGCTCCGCTGGGACTTGGCCGCCGAGACGCCGAGCGCCAGGCCTTCTCGGTGTCCGCCGAGGACTGCCCGAAGACCACCGCAGTCTACGAGACCGCGCAGCCGTACGGCCCGGCCCGGGTCGCAGGCTCAGGCGAGGCGGCGGCTGCTGGAGATCCACACGTCAGCATGGCCCGGGAGTCCTCAACCGAGCCCGGGCCGCCGGCCTCCCGCGCCTCGTGGACCAGGAGAGCCGAAGGGCGGCGACGCCGTCCTCGACGACGGCAAGTAGGCGCCGCCCGCGGCCGAACGGCGACACCCCCGCGCCCCTTGCCGGCGGCCGCGGGCCCGCCACCAGCTCAAGACCCCCTCGGCCGGTGCGCAGCCACACCCAGACGCACCGGCCCGCGCACCCGTCCATCCCGGAGCCCCGCCGCATTGCACCGGGGCGGCACGCCCCCTGTCAGACCTGAAGCCCGGCCAAGCGCCCGGGCCTTGCTGCCGAAGAGGAGCTGAACCGCACCATGGGAGAGATCGAGGACGCGATCAAGCGGGCCGACAGGGAAGGATTCACCCGGGAGCCGCCCAGGACCCTGGAGGGCCGCATCAACTTCCTGGTCCGACAGGTGAAGTCGACCAGGGCCGTTGCCGAGGAGCTCGGGGTGAGCCAGCGGTCGGTGGAGCGCTACCGCAAGGGCGACCGGAAGGCCCCGCCGAAGGCGATCACCGACCGTATCGGTGACGCCGTACGCACCCGGCGGCAGCCCGTGGCCCGCGGCCGCCGCTGCAAGCACGCCGCCGCAAGCTCGGTGGATCCCGCGCTATGGGACGTCAGACGTGGAAATCAACGACATCGACTACCTGGACCTGAACTTCTATTTCCGGAGACTTGGATGGCGCGCCTCAGTTACCCGGTGAGCCGAAGCAGGGTAGTTGACACGTAGGCGAGCTTGTTGTCACCAAGGTCAGGTCAACCAGCGCATGCTGTGCTTCCTCGGCCACCTCGGTCAACTCCACTCCACGTCCAGTGCGCCACCCGGCGGGCAGTCTCGTCCTCCAAGCTCGCCGGTCCGACCCGCGCGGCATACCTGCCGTCGCCCGATTTCCGCCTGGTCCGCGGAGACGGAAGAATCTGCCGAGCACATGACGCACGCTGGAAGGACGTCAATTGACATCGGACATGAGCACGTTTGCCACCCCTTCCACCGGGCGTCCGCCCTCCTCTGTACCCATCGACTGGGCGGCCGGCGAGGACTGGCTCGGACTGCGGCTGCCGACTGACTACAAGCGGCTTGCCGACCGGTACGGGCCGCTGGACTTCGGTGAGTACGTGTGGATCCACGTGCCGTGCGTCCAGCGGGACCGCTTCGACTACGGCGAGTGGCTGCGCGCGACGCACCGGGAGGCGCGGATCGAGGCGCGGGAGCTGCCCGAGGCCGAGCGGCCTGTGCTCCACCCCGAGCCGGGCGGCCTGTTGGCCTGGGGCTGCACGCGGGGCAGCGACGTGTTGTTCTGGGACACCTCGGCCTCCGTCGACCCCGACAAGTGGACCGTGGTGGTACGGCACTCGGGGGCGGTGCCGGGCAGTGGCCTGCTCCGGTGGCACCGGTACGACCTGACGCTCACCGACTATTTGCGGCACACCGTCCGCGACACCTGGGAGCTTCCTTCTCCTCCCGGCCCGTTGCTGGGCCCGCTGCCGGGCACGGTCGCGCGGACCGCCTTCCTTCCCGACGCCGAGGCGTGGACCCCGCCCGCGCCTGTCCCGCCTCGGCTCACCGAGGCCGAGCACCGAATCGCGCTGGAGACCGGCACCGGGCTGGACGCACTGCGGCTGCTGTCGCCGCCACCCGAGCGGCCGTACCTCGGCAACGGCTCCTGGAAGGGACTGTTCGCCGAGCTGGGCACACGGCTGCCCGGGGAGTACGTGCGGCTGATGGACGAGTACGGCGCCGGCATCTGGAGCGGGTGGCTGCGTTTCCACACCCCGCTCCGGACCGGCGAGCGGCGTTTCCTCACGCACGTTGAGGACACAGCGGATGCCTACCGGCAACTCAAGGACGGCAACGCGGGCTGGTACCCCCTGGCCATCTGGCCCGAGCCCGGCGGCTTCCTCCCCTTCGCCAACTCCATCGACGGCGACTGCCTCGGCTGGCTCACCGAGGGCGGGGATCCCGACACATGGCCGCTGATCGTCTGGCCCCGCCACGCGGACCAGGGACCGCCACTCGAGGGCGGCCTGATCGACACCCTCCTCGACTGGCAACGCGGCACGCTGGTCACGCATGGGTTCGCCGCCTTGGACGAGGACGACGACCCTGTCGAGTTCGCGGACTTCCGGCCCTGGGACGAGCGCGCCTACTGGTGAACCCTCGGCTGACGGTCGCCCGGTCGCCCGGTCGCCCGGTGCGCTGGGTGATGCGTTTGCGCCGGCGTTGACGATGTGCCGGCCGAGGCGATGCCCGTGTGCCATCCTGCCCGGGTGGACGGGATAGCCGACGGCCGAGAGCCATGCTGCAGAGGCCGGGGGTGCCAACTAGCGCGCTGATCTGGTGACAACCACCATGTTTCATCGCACCTTCACCAAGGTCGATCGGCACGCCGGGTGAGAGGTGTCGAGCTTCGGCGCACCCGGGCCCGAAGAACGACGACGAACGCGAGGCGAACCGCCGTGCTGCTGACGACTACCCGCGCCAGGGGGAGGAAGCGGCCACCCTCCTGCGCCCACCCGAGGGGCTTGCCCCGGTCGCCCCCGAGCTGCTCCTCGAGCAAGCGCGGCTCGACCTCGCCACGGCCGGATTTCACATGGCGCCCCCCCAACCGCTCACTGACAAGGACCAGGGCGGCGTCGCGGTCTACACCGACGACGACGCCCAGGTCGTTGTCGACTGGCTGCCCCACGCCCGCCTCGGCCGCCCAGCACTCGAGACGGCCGAGGCCGACAGCACGGCGACGAGGCGGCCATCCGCAACTGGGCGGTCCGGACGGTGATGGACACCGCCCTGGACGCCATCTTGACCGGCTTCCACCACCTAACCACCCGCCGCCCGCACTCCCGGCTCGGCCACATCCTCGGGCAGCCCCCGACCACGATGCTGCCCGCATTGCCGACGCACTCCCGGGCGGCCCGCACATCATCGCCGCCTCCGCCGAACCCGGCTCCACCTCCTGGTCCTCGGCATCGACCGCAACGGCGCCGGCCGCGACCGGGAGCCCGCCACCCCGGCCGCCACCTGGGACACGCAGGACGGGCCGCTGCGCCTGCACGTCCAGACTCTCGCCCGCACCCTGACCCGGCAGGGAGAGATCTGACGATGCGGGCTTCCGCGCTCTCCCGGCGCGCTTACCGTTGCCGTACGACCCGCCGCCGGGAGGAACAGCCCGTGAGCGCCCAGCCCGACCACACACCCCTCACCCCGTACGCCCCCGCACCGGGAGCGCCCGCCGACCTGCGCGCCCAACTGCGCGCAGACCGGCGCGCCGCCCAGTGGGTAGGCCCGCCTTCGAGCGGGAGTGGGCGGCCGCGCTGGAGGACTCCCGCCGCACTTCTCCCCTCGCCGGGCTGTACGAGGTCGTCCAGGACTGGCAGGGCCGCCTCGCCCACGCCCCGGCGGTCGACGCGTTCGCCGCCACCGGCTACGTCGACAGCGAGGCCATCGACATGGCGGAGCTACGGGGAAGGCGCCGGTGACCGCACAGCAGCCTTACGCGGTCCGCCTTTCCGCACCGGCCACGAAGGTCCTCGACACCCTGCCCGAACACGCCGAGGACACCGTGTGGGACGTCCTGGACGCCGCCGCCGCAGACCCGTGGGGCTTTGGCCAGTGGAACGCCGACGACGCCGAGGGTGAGGACGTCCGCTACGCGTCCGTCGGCCAGCTCTCCCTCACCTACCGGGTGAACCGTCCTCTGCGCCACCTGACGGTCCTGAACATCGTCCGGCTCGGATAGCCGCCCCCGAACCGGTACCCCGTGCCCGGCCCCGCGAGCAGGCTGGGGGCGGGTGTCGTCGGCAGGCGCTGCCCGGGGTCGAGGAGCGTCGGCGGCACCGCTGGTGGCGCCGACGGCCAGACGGCGTCGTCGGACGCCGCCAGCCATCGCCGCGCAAGCCGTTGGCTACACCGCTCAGTGCGCCGAGCGACACGCCAAGGTCTCCGGCATGACCTGGGCGAACTATGTTCCCCGCCGATGCCCTGCTGTTGACAGGGAGAGATGATGCTGCCATGTCAGACAAGCCGAAGCGCCCCCTCAGCGAGCTTCACCCGGGCGAGCCCGTCCAAGCGACCATCACTAGCCACCAGCCATGGGGCATCACAGCGAAACTCAACGAATACGAGCCGGTCGGCGCATCTCTCGATACCATCCGCCGCGGCAGCGAGCCAGGCGTGAGGCAACTGGTTCAGGACCTCCCGCCGGTGGGAACAACCATCGAACTGGTCGTCGGCGAAGTGCGCTCGTGGCACCACAAACCGTGGATATGGGTGGACCTCACGAGCATCTGACAGCTATACGGGACACACCGCCAGCGCAGCCTACTCACGACAATTTGATACGCGATGCCGTCAGTAAGCGGGCCAGGTCAGTCACGGCATGCCCGATCCTCAGGTCTCCCGGGCGAGTTCGCCGTTCGGTTGCGGTAACCGTTGGGGCCAACAGCAGTGCCGAGACTCGTGGGGCACCTGTTGAAGGAGCTCTTCGTGATCGGCCACCCCGTCCTCGGGTTGGCTGAGAGCTGCTCGATCTGCTTTCCCGACCAGATCTCGGGGAGGTGTCGACGGAGGTCGGGCACGGGTTGTTGTCAGCGTTCGGATGCTCGGCGACCGCTGCCAATGCGGCCGGAGACGAACCTGACCAAAGTCGTGCGGAGGGGGCTGAAGATCACGCCCAAGGCTGCCAGGACTGCGCCTGCAGCAATGATCCACTCTTTAGCCTCGCCGACGCGGTACCAGAAGGTTTTGTTGACGGTCATATCGATGTGGATCGGTGGTGCCGTGCGGGCGAGGACGTTCTCGGTATCGCCCTGGTACGTCTCGACCACCAGGCTCAGCTGGTACCGGCCGGGCTTGCGCGGGGTGAGGTTCCAGCGCCACTCCACCTTGTCCCGCCGACTGGCGAGCAACTGGCGGACCGATCCGATCGGATCGACTTTGACGTCCCCGCTGGGCTCGGACAAATGTGCTGCCTGGACTCCGCCAACGGGCAGCTCGCGAGTTTCCTCGGTCTCTTCAGGTTCTTCGCGGGGTGATGGGTTCGGGGATGGGTTCAGGTCGGGGTAGTCGGACGATCTGAACGGGTCGGGGAGAGCGGGCAACGTGTCGTCTGGGTTGGGGACTTCGGCCTCGGCCTCGGGGCCGGCGAGGGTGGCAGAGAATTCCACGGAGTTGCCGACGTCCACCGAGTCCAGCGGTAGGTATGTCAACGCCCCAGTAAACAGGGCGGTCCGGTCGCGAGCAGCCTTCTGCTGGAAGACAACCTGGTCCTCGTTCCCCTCCGCCGGCTGCAGGAAAACCTCCGATGGTGCTTGTAGCAGCAGCACGGAGCCGACCCCGACGATGATCGCTGCGGCGGCCGCCGCTACCCATAGCCAGAACTGCCGTGTCGCCCGGTGCACGCTCAGACCCTAGCCAGCGACGCGCCAGACTCCCTTCAACCGGGCCGTCTTCGCGAGGACGGCTTGCCCCACGGCGCCGAGGTCGGCCTGCCAGTCTCGACAACTGGGTCCGGTACGAAGACTGACCCTCTGGAGAAACAGGTACTCAGAGGTCGTTTTCGCCTAAAATTGCCGCTTACCAGCCGATTCTCGGTGTGCCGGGTTGTGGTGAAGGTGAGGTCACCGAGGTGGTTGAGGCCTGCGGGG
>NZ_JARAYQ010000267.1:0-11035 GCF_033794505.1 Streptomyces sp. MB09-01
GTCCCACCCCCGCGGGACGGGCCCCCTGGCCCGATGGTCTCGTGTGCCGCGTTACGCGACGAGCTCCTCGAAGGACTCCGCCTCGTCGCGGCCGAAGCTCAGCGCCTCGTCCTCCCGCAGGCGGCGCAGCGAGCGCCAGATGCTCGACTTCACCGTGCCGACGCTGATCCCGAGGATCTCCGCGATCTCCGGGTCCGTGCGGCCCTCGTAGTAGCGCAGCACCAGCATCGTGCGCTGCGGCTCCGGGATCCGGGTCAGCGCCTGCCACAGCACCGCGCGCAGCTCCGTACCGCGCATCGCGTCCGTGTCGGAGGCCGTCTCCGGCAGCTCCTCCGTCGGGTACTCGTTCAGCTTCCGCCGCCGCCACGCGCTGATGTGCAGGTTGGTCATCGTGCGGCGGAGGTAGCCGCCGACGGCCGCCTTGTCGCTGATCCGGTCCCAGGCGCGGTACGTGGAGAACAGTGCGCTCTGCAGCAGGTCCTCGGCCTCGTAGCGGTCGCCGGTGAGGTGGAAGGCCGTCGCGTACAGCGCGGCCCGCCGCTCCTGGACGTACGCCGTGAACTCGGCCTCCGAGGTGGAGGAAGGCGTGGGCTGGGCGGGAACCGCCTGGTACTGGTTTGCGTCAATGGCTACGACGTGGGCCGGCCGGGGACGGGCGACCGCCACCGTACGGACACCCGCCCGGCGGTTCACATCGTGCAGCCGCGTGACAACCGCGCTGGTGTTGGTGCTGTGCAGCGTGTTCATCTCGCGCCCCCCGTCGTGGAGTGTCTCTGCTTCGGTCCGTCGTGCGTTGATAGAAGACTGCCCCTCCGACTTAACCGCGGTGTCCGTCGACTGTCACAGCACTGTCACAGCGACCTCCGCGGGATCGCCTCGCTCCGACGGTCGAACTCCCGACTGTCGATGGGACAGAATGAGCCCGTGCCCTTCCTGTTGCTGATCGAGGACGACGACGCCATCCGCACGGCCCTCGAACTCTCCCTGTCTCGCCAGGGCCACCGTGTGGCCACCGCGGCGACGGGCGAGGACGGCCTGAAACTGCTGCGCGAGCAGCGGCCGGATCTGATCGTGCTGGACGTAATGCTGCCCGGGATCGACGGTTTCGAGGTGTGCCGGCGGATCCGCCGCACCGACCAGCTGCCGATCATCCTGCTCACCGCGCGCAGCGATGACATCGACGTGGTCGTCGGCCTGGAGTCCGGCGCCGACGACTACGTGGTCAAGCCCGTCCAGGGCCGGGTGCTCGACGCCCGCATCCGGGCGGTCCTGCGCCGCGGCGAGCGGGAGTCGAGCGACTCGGCGAGCTTCGGCTCCCTCGTCATCGACCGGGCCGCCATGACGGTCACCAAGAACGGCGAGGACCTCCAGCTCACCCCGACCGAGCTGCGGCTGCTGCTCGAACTGAGCCGCAGGCCCGGGCAGGCGCTGTCCCGCCAGCAACTGCTGCGGCTGGTCTGGGAGCACGACTACCTCGGCGACTCCCGGCTCGTCGACGCCTGCGTCCAGCGGCTGCGCGCCAAGGTCGAGGACGTGCCGTCCTCGCCCACCCTGATCCGTACGGTCCGCGGCGTCGGCTACCGCCTGGACTCCCCGCAGTGATCCGCGCGTTGCTCGCGGGCCGGCGCTGGACCAGCCTTCGGCTGCGGCTCCTCATCGTCTTCGCCCTGGTCGCCCTGACGGCCGCGGTCTCCGCATCCGGGATCGCGTACTGGCTCAACCGGGAGGCCGTGCTCACCCGCGTCCAGGACGCCGCCCTCGGCGACTTCCGGCAGGAGATGCAGAACCGCGCCGCGGCGCTGCCCGGCGATCCGACGCCGGAGGAGATGCAGCGCACCGCCGAGCTGATGGCGGGCAGCAGCCCCGGCTACAGCGTGCTGCTCGTGGACGAGCGCAAGGACCGCCGTCAGGTGTTCGGCGCGGCCGGTCCCGACTCCTTCGGGCTGCAGGACGTACCGAAGTCCCTCCAGAACGCCGTGAACGACGAGCAGAAGACGACTGCGGCGAACGACGCCGAGTACCACGTGTACTGGCAGCGGACGAAGCCGAACGGCAACCCGTACCTGGTCGGCGGCACCCGGATCGTGGGCGGCGGGCCGACCGGCTACATGTACAAGTCGCTCGCCCAGGAGCGGGACGACCTGAACGCGCTCGCCTGGTCGCTGACGATCGCCACCGGTCTGGCGCTGCTCGGCTCCGCACTGCTCGCGCAGGCGGCGGCCCGTACGGTGCTCAAGCCCGTGCAGCGGCTCGGAGACGCGGCCCGGCGGCTCGGCGAGGGGGAGCTGGACCACCGGCTGGACGTGTCGGGTACCGACGAACTCGCCGACCTGTCGCACACCTTCAACAAGACGGCCGAGGCGCTGGAGAAGAAGGTCGCCGACATGAGCGCGCGGGAGGAGGCGAGCCGGCGCTTCGTCGCGGACATGTCCCACGAACTGCGCACGCCGCTGACCGCCTTGACGGCGGTGGCGGAGGTGCTGGAGGAAGAGGTCGACGACCTCGATCCGATGATCGCACCGGCGGTGGCGCTGGTCGTCAGCGAGACGCGGCGGCTGAACGACCTCGTGGAGAACCTCATGGAGGTCACCCGCTTCGACGCGGGTACGGCCCGCCTGGTGCTGGACGACGTGAACGTCGCCGACCAGGTCACGTCCTGCATCGACGCCCGGGCCTGGCTCGACGCGGTCGAACTCGACGCCGAGCGGGACATCGTGGCCCGGCTCGACCCGCGCCGCCTCGACGTCATCCTGGCCAACCTGATCGGCAACGCGCTCAAGCACGGCGGCTCGCCGGTGCGGGTGTCGGTGACCGTGGACGGGGAGTGGCTGGTGATCGCGGTCCGCGACAACGGTCCGGGCATCCCCGAGGAGGTCCTGCCGCACGTCTTCGACCGGTTCTACAAGGCGAGCGCGTCGCGGCCGAAGTCGGACGGGAGCGGGCTGGGCCTGTCGATCGCCGTGGAGAACGCGCACATCCACGGCGGGGACATCACCGCCGCCAACGCGGCGGGGGGCGGAGCGCTGTTCACCCTGCGGCTGCCGGTGGACGTGGGGAAGGTGATCGCGGGTGAGCGGGATGCGTAGGGCTCTGCCGGTGGTGCCGGCCGTGGTGGTCCCGCTGGTGGCGGTCGCCCTGCTCGCGACGTCGGCCTGTGGGATCAGGGCGACGACCGTGCCGGTGGACGTGGGCCCGGCGCCGTCACGGGTGTCGTGCGACACCCCGCCGGCGCCCGCCGGGGAGAGCGGGGTGCAGGGCTTCCGGGCCACGGTCGAACTGGTCTGCGGATCGCAGCTGGTGGGCGTGGACCGAGTGGTTCCGGTGCCGGAGAAGAAGCCCGTACGGGACCCCGTGGGCCTCGTCGCGCAGGCACTGCTGGAGGCGCTGGAGCAGACGCCGAGCGGGGACGAGCGGGACGCCGGCTTCACGACCGGGGTGCCGGCCGGGCTGTCGGTGTCGGCGCCGCGGCCGGGGGATCCGGCGGGCACGGTGCGGTTGAGCCGCAAGCCGGAGGATCTGCCGCCGGTGGCCCTGTCGCAGGTCGTGTGCACGCTGGCGGGCAACGACGCGGTGTCGGCGGGGCCGGGGCCGGTGGTCCTGGGCGGGCCGGACGAGGATCCGCCGCGGGCGTGGGAGTGCACGGAGGCGGTGCGGTCGCGGCCCGAGTCGGTGCCGACGCTGGGCGAGATCGTCCGCCCGTCCGCCTCCCCCCGGGCCACGCCCCGCTGACCCTCCGCCGCCGCGGCCCCGTTGACCGGGGCGGGGCCCGTGCCCCGCGCCTCGATCGCCGGCGGGGCGGAAGGAGCGGGGATCCCGTCCCGGACCCCGAACGCCGGACGGGCCGAGGATCCGGCCCCGCAGGGACCCCGGGAAGGGCGACGGCCCCCCGGGCCGGACGGGGCTCGGGGGGCCGTCGGACTGCTGGGGCGGGCTAGATGCCCGCCGCCGCCGCGAGGTCCTTCTTGATCGCGTCCAGGATCTCCTGGCCGCGGGTGCGGGCCGGGGCGAGGTCGGAGGCCTCGGCGACCGGGACCACCACCTCCAGGTAGCACTTCAGTTTCGGCTCCGTGCCCGAGGGCCGGACGATCACCCGGGCCTTGTGGTCGCCCTCCAGGTAGTAGCGCAGGCCGTCCGTGGGCGGGAGCGTCTCCGTGCCCTTGGTCAGGTCCTCCGCCGAGACGACCCGCAGCCCCGCCAGGGACACCGGCGGCTCCGCCCGCAGCGCGGCCATCGCCGAGGCGATCACCGACAGGTCCGAGACGCGGACCGACAGCTGGTCGGTGGCGTGCAGCCCGTGGGCCATCGCCAGGTCGTCCAGCAGGTCGGTCAGGGTGCGGCCCTGCTCCTTGAGCTCCGAGGCCAGCTCCGCCACCAGCAGTGCGGCGGTGACGCCGTCCTTGTCGCGGACGCCCTCGGGGTCCACGCAGTAGCCGAGCGCCTCCTCGTAGCCGTAGCGCAGGCCCTCCACGCGGGCGATCCACTTGAAGCCGGTGAGGGTCTCCTCGTAGCCGACGCCCGCCGCCTCCGCGATCCGGCCCAGGAGGGAGGAGGAGACGATGGACTCCGCGAAGACGCCCTGCGCCCCCTTGTGGACCAGGTGCTCCGCCAGCAGCGCGCCGACCTCGTCGCCGCGCAGCATCCGCCAGCCGTCCGCGGTCGGGACGGCCACCGCGCAGCGGTCCGCGTCCGGGTCGTTGGCGATCACGATGTCGGGGTTGACCTCGGCGGCCTTCGCGAAGGCCAGGTCCATCGCGCCCGGCTCCTCCGGGTTGGGGAAGGCCACCGTCGGGAAGGCCGGGTCCGGCTCGGCCTGCTCGCCCACCAGCACCGGCTCCGGGAAGCCGTGCCGGGCGAAGGCCGCCATGACGACGTCCTTGCCGACGCCGTGCATGGCCGTGTAAACGGTCCGCACGCCCCGGGCGGACCCGGGGGTCAGGACGGCGTCCGTACGGGCCAGGTAGGCCTCCAGGACCCCGTCGCCGAGCTCCTCCCAGCCGGAGTCCGGGCGGGGGACCGAGGCGAGGGTGCCGACGCGGGCGATCTCCGCCGCGATCTCGCCGTCCGCCGGGGAGACGATCTGCGAGCCGTCGCCGAGGTAGACCTTGTAGCCGTTGTCCCGGGGAGGGTTGTGGCTTGCGGTCACCTCGACGCCGGCGACGGCACCCAGGTGCCTTATGGCGTACGCGAGGACGGGCGTCGGCAGCGGGCGGGGCAGGACGGCGGCGCGCAGCCCGGCACCGGTCATGACGGCCGCGGTGTCACGGGCGAAGTCCGCCGACTTGTAGCGGGCGTCGTAGCCGACGACGACCAGGCCGCCGGCGTGGCCCTGGGCCTTCAGGTAGGCCGCGAGGCCCGCCGCGGCCCGGATGACCACGCTGCGGTTCATCCGCATCGGGCCCGCGCCGATCTCACCGCGCAGTCCGGCGGTGCCGAACTGGAGGGTGCCGGCGAAGCGGTCCGCGAGCTCCGCGGTGTCGCCCGCGTCGATGAGCGCCGCGAGCTCGGCCGCGGTCTCCGGGTCCGGGTCCTCCGCCAGCCAGGCCTGGGCCCGGGTGATCAGGTCGTCCTGTTCCTGCACTACTTCCGCCTTACCTCTCGTACGTCGATCAGATGCGGGCGAGGACCTGCGTCAGCAGCGTGCCCATGCGGGCGGCCGAGTCGCGGCCGGCCTGGAGGACCTCTTCGTGGTTCAGCGGCTCGCCGGAGAGGCCCGCCGCCAGGTTGGTGACGAGGGAGATGCCCAGCACGTCGGCGCCGGCCTCACGGGCGGCGATGGCCTCCAGCACGGTGGACATGCCGACCAGGTCGGCGCCCATGACGCGGATCATGTTGATCTCGGCCGGGGTCTCGTAGTGCGGGCCGGGGAACTGGACGTAGACGCCCTCTTCCAGGCTCGGGTCGATCTCCTTGCACATCGCGCGCAGCTTCGGCGAGTACAGGTTCGTCAGGTCCACGAAGTTCGCGCCGACGATCGGCGAGGTGGCCGTCAGGTTGAGGTGGTCGCTGATCAGCACGGGCTGGCCGGGCTTCATGCCCTCGCGCAGACCGCCGCAGCCGTTGGTGAGGACCACGGTCTTGCAGCCGGCGGCGACGGCGGTGCGCACGCCGTGGGCGACGGCGGCGACGCCGCGGCCCTCGTAGTAGTGGGTCCGGCCGAGGAAGAGCAGCGCGCGCTTGTCGCCGATCTTGTACGAGCGGATCTTGCCGCCGTGGCCCTCGACGGCGGGCGGCGGGAAACCGGGCAGCTCGGTGACGGGGAACTCGAATTCGGGGGCGCCGAGCGCCTCCGCGGCGGGGGCCCAGCCGGAGCCCATGACGAGCGCGACATCGTGGGAATCGACGCCGGTCAGCTCGCGCAGGCGGGCGGCTGCGGCGTCGGCGGCGGCGAAGGGGTCGGTAACAGATGCGTTCACGCAGACGAGCGTAGCCGCTCCTGGCCTACGCGCGTAGATGGCACAGCTCACGGTGTTCGGATCGTTGCCTTGTCGTTTCCGCCGAATCGTCCCCGACGGGGGTCCGGACCGCCCGCGCCGCCGCGGGCCCGGGTCAGCAGGGGCGCTTGCGGAGTTCCATCACGTAGTCGTGCGGGGCGCCCGCGGATTCGGCGGCGTCGGCGATCTCGCCCAGGTAGCGGGCCGAGGGCAGACCGCCCTCGTAGCCGTTGAGCACGTAGCACCAGGCGGCCTCTTCGCCGTCCAGGGTGTGCACCCGGATCCGCATGCGGCGGTAGATGTCGAGCCCGACGCCCTCCCAGCGGTCCATCGAGTCCTCGTCCAGCGGCGCGATGTCGTACAGGGCGACGAAGACCTGGTGGCGCGGGGCCTCGACGATCGTGGCGAGGGCGCCCTCCCAGCCCATCTGCTCGCCGCCGAAGGTCAGCCGCCAGTCGTTGATCCAGCCCGTTCCGCGCAGCGGCGAATGGGGAGCGCGGCGCGTCATCAGCCGCGGGTCGAGGTTGCCGGCGTACGCGGCGTAGAGCGACATGAGGTCGAGGGTACGGGAGGGGTGGCCGTCACCGCGTGCCCGGATGGCGCACGGATGACGGGACCGGGCGCGAAGCACCTTGAACCGTGCGGGACAATGGGGCACGGAATGCATCCCCCGGGGAGACCCCCCGGAACACCGGCCGGGGCGGCAGCCGGCCGGGTAGACGTGAGGCGGACTTTTCGTGACCCGGATCGTGATCATCGGCGGCGGACCCGGCGGGTATGAGGCTGCGCTGGTAGGAGCCCAGCTCGGCGCGGAGGTGACCGTCGTGGACTGCGACGGCCTGGGCGGGGCCTCGGTCCTGACCGACTGCGTACCCTCCAAGACTCTGATCGCGACCGCCGAGGTGATGACCACCTTCGATTCGTCGTACGAAGAGCTCGGCATCGTCGTCGCGGACGACACCCCGCACATCGAGCAGGCCGCGCGCGTCGTCGGCGTGGACCTCGGCAAGGTGAACCGGCGCGTCAAGCGCCTCGCGCTCGCCCAGTCGCACGACATCACCGCCTCCGTCACCCGGGCCGGCGCCCGCGTGGTGCGCGGCCGCGGCAAGCTCGGCGGGCCGCAGGGCATCGACGGCACCCGGGACGTCATCGTCACCGCGGCCGACGGCTCGGAGACGATCCTGACGGCGGACGCCGTGCTGATCGCCACCGGCGGCACCCCGCGCGAGATCCCGGACGCCATGCCCGACGGCGAGCGGATCCTGAACTGGACCCAGGTCTACGACCTCGACGAGCTCCCGGAGGAGCTCATCGTGGTCGGCTCCGGTGTGACCGGCGCCGAGTTCGCCGGCGCCTACCAGGCCCTCGGCTCCCGGGTGACCCTCGTGTCCTCCCGCGACCGCGTGCTGCCCGGCGAGGACCCGGACGCCGCCGCCGTCCTGGAGGACGTCTTCCGGCGCCGCGGCATGAACGTGGTCGGCCGCTCCCGCGCCGAGTCCGCCAAGCGGGTGGGCGACCGGGTCGAGGTCACCCTCTCCGACGGCCGCGTCCTGACCGGTACGCACTGCCTGATGGCGGTCGGCGCGATCCCCAACACCAAGAACATGAACCTGGAGGAGTCCGGGGTCCGGCTCAAGGACTCGGGGCACATCTGGACCGACAAGGTGTCGCGCACCTCCGCGCCCGGCGTGTACGCGGCGGGCGACGTCACCGGGATCTTCGCGCTCGCGTCGGTCGCGGCCATGCAGGGCCGGATCGCGATGTACCACTTCCTCGGTGACGCGGTGGCCCCGCTGAACCTCAAGACGGTGTCCTCGAACGTCTTCACCGACCCCGAGATCGCCACCGTCGGCTACACCCAGGCGGACGTGGACGCCGGCAAGATCGACGCCCGCGTGGTGAAGCTCCCGCTGCTGCGCAACCCGCGGGCCAAGATGCAGGGGATCCGGGACGGCTTCGTGAAGCTGTTCTGCCGTCCGGGCACCGGCATCGTCGTCGGCGGCGTGGTCGTCTCCCCGCGCGCGAGCGAGCTCATCCACCCCATCTCGATCGCCGTCGACAACAACCTGACGGTGGAGCAGATCGCAAACGCGTTCACCGTGTACCCCTCGCTGTCGGGCTCGATCGCCGAGGTGGCGCGCCAGCTGCACACGCGGAAGGCTGCCGGGGAGGCGTGACCGCCCCCAACCGCCCCACGCCTCAAGGGCGTTGGGGCGGTGCGCCGCCGCGTGGCCGGACGTTCACCCAGACCTCGGGCCGCGTATACCACTAGTAGCCCTGCCATATGGACAACTTCGATATTCCGGCGCAAAGAGCTGAAAGCAGACGGTCGTTGGGGTTACTGTCAGTTTCGTGTTCGCTGCAGAACGTCGCCAATTGATCCTCGAAATGGTGCGGGCCAACGGAGCGGTATCGCTCCGGGAGCTCGCCCGCGTCGTCCAGACCTCCGAAGTGACCGTACGGCGGGACGTGCGGGCACTGGAGGCAGAAGGACTCCTCGACCGCCGGCACGGCGGTGCGGTCTTGCCGGGCGGTTTCACGCGGGAGTCCGGCTTTCCGCAAAAGTCCCATCTCGCGACGGCGGAGAAGACCGCCATCGCCGATGTCGCGGCCTCCCTCGTGGAAGAGGGCGAGGCCGTCGTCGTAGGCGCGGGCACCACGACGCAGGAGCTGGCCCGCCGGCTCGCCCGCGTGCCCGGACTGACCGTCGTCACCAACTCGCTGCTCGTCGCCCAGGCGCTGGCGCATGCCAACCGCGTGGAGGTGGTGATGACCGGCGGCACCCTGCGCGGGTCCAACTACGCCCTCGTGGGCAGCGGAGCCGAACAGTCCCTCCAGGGGCTCCGCGTCTCGCGCGCCTTCCTCTCGGGCAGCGGCCTGACGGCGGAGCGGGGCCTGTCCACGTCCAACATGCTCAGCGCGAGCGTGGACCGGGCGCTGGTGCAGGCGGCGGCGGAGGTGGTCGTCCTCGCGGACCACACGAAGCTCGGCACCGACACCATGTTCCAGACCGTGCCGACGGACGTGATGACCCGCCTGGTCACGGACGAGCCCCCGCCGCACGACGACCGCGCGGCGACGGAGCTCCAGGCCCTGGCGGACCAGGGCGTCCAGATCACGGTGGCCGGCGCCGCTGCCTCCGGCGGCGGGGACGGGGTGATCGGGCGGCGGCCGCGGCGCGACTCGCCGTTGCCGGTGCAGCGGCGCGGCGGGCCGACCGCGCAGTTGCGGAGTGCGCCCGGCGGGATGCTGGAGCAGCAGGCGGAGCGGGCGCGCGTGGCCGACATGCGCCGCCGCTAGGCCCTGCGGGCCGTGTGCTGGGGGCGCTGCCCCCAGACTCCCGCGCCCCTCAACCACCGGCGAGGCCGATCCTTCACGCGCGCCGGCGTGCGAGTCGCGGGGGAAGCGTCCCCGGAGCGGCGCCGCACGTGCGAAACGGGGCCCCCGGGGCGGGAAGCCCCGGGAACCCCGTCGAACGACGTCAGTCCTTGATCTCGCAGATCGTCGCGCCCGAGGTGACGGAGGCGCCGACCTCGGCCGTGAGGCCGACGATGGTGCCGGAGCGGTGCGCGTTGAGCGGCTGCTCCATCTTCATGGCCTCCAGTACGACGACCAGCTCGCCCTCGGTGACCTGCTGGCCCTCCTCGACCGCGACCTTGACGATCGTGCCCTGCATCGGGGACGCGAGGGTGTCGCCGGAGGCGGCCGGGCCGGACTTCTTGGCCGCGCGGCGCTTCGGCTTGGCGCCGCCCGCGGCGGCCGTGCGGGCCAGGGTCATGCCCAGGGACGACGGCAGCGAGACCTCGAGGCGCTTGCCGCCGACCTCGACGACCACCGTCTCGCGGCCCGGCTCGTCCTCGGTGTCCTCCGCGGCCGGAGCCGTGAACGCCGGGATCTCGTTGACGAACTCGGTCTCGATCCAGCGGGTGTAGACGGTGAAGGGGCTGCCGTCCGTGGGGGCGAACGCCGGGTCGACGACGACCGCACGGTGGAAGGGGATGGCGGTGGCCATGCCCTCGACCTCGAACTCCGCCAGGGCGCGGGCGGCGCGCTGGAGGGCCTGCTCGCGGGTGGCGCCGGTGACGATCAGCTTGGCCAGGAGCGAGTCCCAGGCGGGGCCGATCACGGAGCCGGACTCGACGCCCGCGTCCAGGCGGACACCGGGACCGGTGGGGGCGTTGAACTTGGTGACCGTGCCGGGGGCCGGCAGGAAGCCGCGGCCCGGGTCCTCGCCGTTGATGCGGAACTCGATGGAGTGACCGCGCAGGACCGGGTCGCCGTAGCCGAGCGCCTCGCCGTCGGCGATGCGGAACATCTCCCGGACCAGGTCGATGCCGGCGACCTCTTCGGTGACCGGGTGCTCGACCTGCAGACGGGTGTTGACCTCCAGGAAGGAGATCAGGCCGTCGGCGGAGACGAGGAACTCGACGGTGCCGGCGCCGACGTAGCCGGCTTCCTTCAGGATGGCCTTGGAGGCGGCGTACAGCTCCGCGTTCTGAGCCTCGGTCAGGAACGGCGCGGGGGCCTCCTCGACCAGCTTCTGGTGGCGGCGCTGCAGGGAGCAGTCGCGGGTGGAGACGACGACCACGTTGCCGTGGGTGTCG